>JBCDJE010000296.1:0-5820 GCA_038748185.1 Bacteroidota bacterium | reverse complement strand
AATAAGTTATTCTTATTTTTTTATAGTACAGGGATCATTTTTTTAATTACTTCAATGATTTCATGTAGCGATGATGAGGCTATAAATGCGTTAGAAATTGATGAGAAGACTCCTTTAATGACTTACTTAGATGTTTCTACACTGTATAGTCAAAATTCTACTGTTAGGTTGAAGATAGAAGCTCCTTTACAATACCAGTTTAAGAATAGAGATGAGGTATATCCTAAGGGAGTATATGTAGAATTTTTTGATTCACTTGGCGTGAAAACTACTACCTTAGAAGCAGATAGTGGTTACCATAAAGCTTTGGATGATTCTTACTCTGTACATGGCAATGTAGTAGTTGTAAACATTGAAGAAGGCCAGCAGCTTAATACAGAGGTGCTATACTGGGATAAAAATACTAAGGAAATTTTTACCGACAGTATTACTCCTGTAAAGATTACCACACAAACCGAAGTGATTAACGGTAATGGTTTAAGAGCTCAACAAGATTTTAGTGAATTTCAAATAACCGGTGGTGTAACCGGAATATTTACTATGCAGGAATAACTGTATGAATATTAAGGTAATTTCATTATCAATAGGCATTGTATTCTTTATTATTGGGGTACATCAATCTTTTTATTATGGCATTCAAGCTAGCTATTGGGCGTTTATGATATCAGGATTGTGCTTTCTTTGGATGCAATACTTAAAGAAAAAAGAAGAAATAGGATCAGATAATAGAAAAAAACACAGAAAGTAATTTTTTACAGAACTTATATTTAGCAATTGTCATTTCAACAAATTCATAACCCCTCAACCGAAGCACCTATATCTCTTGCCCATTTTCTGGAAATATTCAGTAAAGACAGTTTATACAATACTTTTGTACAGCGAGTTCTAGCAACTTCAAATAAGAAAATACAACTAAAATGTTTTAAAGGTAGTATGGATGCAATTTTCGCAGCTATTACTTATCAAAAGGAAAAAGGTAATCATCTTTTTATTTTACAAGACAAAGAAGAGGCCTCTTATTTTCACAACGATCTGCAAAATCTACTTTCTGAAACTGAAATTTTCTTCTTCCCTACTTCTTATAAGAAACCCTATAGGCTAACCGAAATAGAAAATGCGAATGTCTTACAAAGAGCAGAGGTACTTAATCAAATAAATAAAAAATTAAAGGCAGGAAATATTATAATTACTTACCCTGATGCACTTACAGAAAAGGTGATTAATAAAAAATCTTTATTGGAGAATACTTTAATTGCCAAAGTAGGAGAGAAGGTTGATGTTGCTTTTATTGTTGAACTCTTGCAAGAATATAATTTTGAAAGAACCGATTTTGTATATGAGGCAGGACAATATGCGGTAAGAGGTGGGATTATTGACGTATTTTCTTATGCTAATGAATTACCTTACCGTTTGGAGCTTTTTGGTGATGAAATTGAAACCATTCGCAGTTTTGATCCTATAACACAGCTTTCAACGCAATCTCATGAAGTCGCTTCTATTATCCCCGATGTACAAACAAAATTACTACATGAGGTTCGCGAGTCTTTTTTAAAATTTATTCCTAGTGATACTTATATCTGGTTTAAAGACTATCAACTTACTGTTGATACCATAGATCAGTATTTTGAAGCAGCAAAGAAAGATTTTAAAAAAATATTACAAGCAAGTGGTGATATTCAGATTGTAAACAAACCGGAAGATATTTTTGAACTTCCTGATAATTTTCTGGACTTGTCAAAAGAATTTAAATGTGTTGAATTTGGTAGTAGATTTTATTTTGAAGAAGCATCAATCATTTCGTTTAAAAGCCATACTCCACCTTCATTTCACAAAGATTTTAATTTGCTAGCCGATGAACTTGAAAAGAAACAAATAGCAGGTTATACAACAGTTATTACTGCTGAATCTCCAAGGCAATTAGATCGGATTAAGCTTATTTTAGAGGAAATAAAACCTGATATAAATTTTAGTGAATTGAATATTGGCTTGCGATCTGGCTTTGAGGATGATGCCCTTAAATTAGCATGTTATACAGATCATCAGATATTTGACCGCTTTCACCGGTATTATGAAAAGAAAAAATTCTCAAAAGCAAAAGCAATCACGCTTAAAGAATTAAAAGAGTTAAAGGTAGGAGATTATGTAACCCACACTGATTATGGCATTGGCCGATTTGGAGGACTTCAAAAAGTAAAAAATAATGAGAAGTTACAAGAAGCTATTCGGCTAATCTATAAAGATGATGATATATTATTTATCAGTATACATGCACTTCATAAAATTTCTAAATACTCTGGGCAAGAAGGTAGGGCGCCTCAGATAAGTAAATTAGGTTCGACTGAATGGGAACAGAAGAAAAAGAAGGTAAAGAAGAAGGTAAAAGATATAGCTAAGGATTTAATTAAGTTATATGCCAAAAGAAAAACAGCACCCGGATTCAAATTTATGCCTGATAGTTATTTACAAGCAGAATTAGAATCTTCATTTATATACGAAGATACACCAGATCAAGCAAGGGCTACTGAAGATGTAAAAGAGGATATGGAACAGCCGCATCCTATGGATAGATTAGTTTGTGGTGATGTAGGGTTTGGTAAGACAGAAGTTGCCATAAGGGCAGCCTTTAAAGCAGTATGTGACAGTAAACAAGTAGCTGTGTTAGTTCCCACAACAATCCTTGCTGCCCAGCATTATCGCACATTTAAGGAAAGACTTCAAAATTTACCTTGTAATGTTGCCTATATCAATCGATTTAGGTCTTCTAAAGAGATAAAAGAAATTTTAAAAGAAGTAAAAGACGGAAAAATAGATATACTAATTGGTACACATAGAATTACCAGTAAAGATGTATCTTTCAAGAATCTCGGATTAATGGTGATAGATGAAGAGCAGAAGTTTGGTGTGAAGACCAAAGAACGGCTTAAAGAAATGACAGTAAATGTAGATGCACTTACACTTACGGCAACACCTATTCCAAGAACATTACAGTTTTCATTGATGGGAGCTAGGGATTTATCTGTAATAGGCACGCCCCCTCCTAATCGACAAGCTGTTACAACCGAGTTGCATACTTACTCAAATGAATTTATCCGTGACGCAGTAAGTTTTGAGATTAAACGTGGAGGGCAGGTTTTCTTTGTGCATAATAAAATTAGTGATATAGAGAGTGTTGCAAACAATATTCTTTCTTTAGTACCTGATGCTAGAGTTGCTTATGCCCATGGGCAGATGGAAGGGGCTAAGCTAGAAAAGATAATGATGTTATTTATAGAAGGTGCTTATGATGTATTAGTTTCGACTAATATTATTGAGTCTGGTTTAGATATTCCAAATGCTAATACAATTATAATAAATAGAGCACATACCTTTGGTTTATCAGACTTGCATCAAATGAGAGGACGTGTCGGGCGATCTAATAGAAAGGCATATTGTTATCTAATTACTCCGAATACGATTAATTTAACTGCGGAGGCAAGAAAAAGATTAAGTACACTTGAAGAATTTTCAGATTTAGGAGACGGTTTTAAGGTAGCAATGAGAGATTTAGATATAAGGGGAGCCGGTAATTTGCTAGGCGCTGAACAAAGTGGTTTTATCACAGATCTTGGGTTCGATATGTATAATAAGATTCTTGAAGATGCAATAAAAGAATTAAAAGAAACAGAATTTAGAGAACTTTTTAATAAAGAAATAGAGTTATCGGCACAGGAAATAGTAGTTGATTGTAGTATTGAAACCGATTTTGAAATATTAATTCCTGAAGCCTATGTGAGTAATATTTCTGAAAGGCTAAATCTTTACATTGCTGCTGATGCTGTTAAAAGTGAAGAAGAATTAGAAAAATTTAAACGTACTTTAACCGATAGATTTGGGGTTATACCAGAAAATGTTAAAGATTTATTTAAAACGATAAAACTAAGATGGCTTTGTGAAAAACTTGGGATAGAGAAACTTGTTTTAAAAAGCGAAACCTTTAAAGCTTACTTTGTAAGCCATGAAAATGAAAAGTTCTACAATTCAGATATTTTTGGAAAAGTATTAGCTTTTGTAAGAAGTAATCCGAGAATTTGTAGATTAAAAGATGCTAAGAAAAGAGTTATACTAATAATAGATAATATAAATTCAATAGATGATGCCATGATTTTGGTCTCAAAAATGCTTAACGTTTGATTTAGGTATAATTCTTGAAAAAGAATTTAAATAATGTTAATAATTTACTGTTTTACTATTTTTTTAATAGCAATAAATAGCACATCACATAGTTAGTTGTAAAGCGAGAATAAAGTACCTCGAATTAAAAAAAATACTATATCATGAATAATGTTAAGAGCTTTTTTTACATCTCTTCTTTGCTGTTAGTCGGCACAATTCTTACGACAGGTTGCGGGAAAAAAAGTGATTTTCCAACTTCCTCTAATCCTGGAAAGAGAAGTGCGACTACAGGAATGGCATATAATGGAAAAGATGAAAACTCATTTGGAGTAAGAGATTATGAGGGGCAACCCCTAGGACCTGGTCTAAGATATATTGAAGGAGGTAGGATCATCCTAGGCTCTTTTGAAGAAGACCTTTTAGGATCAATGGACAATATTGAAAGAACAGTTACTGTAAATTCATTTTATATGGATGAATCTGAGGTAGCTAATATCCATTGGTTGGAGTATTTGCATTATGCAAGAGACTCCGGACAGCAGTATTATGAAGAAGCCTTACCAGATACTACTGTTTGGGCAAAAGATTTAGCATTTAATGATCCTTACGTAGATCACTATTTCCGTTATCCGGGTTTCAGATACCATCCTGTTGTTGGTGTTAACTGGTTACAAGCAAAAAACTATTGTAATTGGAGAACGACCATGGTTAATAGAAACTTTGCATTAAGAAATGGTACTGATGAAGAGATGTCAGCTGTTGAAGCAGGGGAAAGAATTCCTCTTGAGTCAGGAATTGTGGTACCAAATTACAGATTACCAACAGAAGCTGAGTGGGAATATGCTGCACAGGCTTTGATTGGAGTTCAAGAGTACGATGAGAATCATAGCCACAGAAGAATTTATCCTTGGGATGGTCATTCTCTTAGAAATCCATATGGAGATGAAATGGGAACTTTTATGGCTAACTTCAAGAGAGGTAGAGGTGACTATGCAGGTATAGCAGGAAAGTTGAACGATGGTTCTATGATTACAGACTGGATTTATGCTAATCCACCAAATGATTATGGATTGTATAACATGTCAGGAAATGTTAGTGAGTGGGTAGAAGATATTTATCGTCCGTTATCTTACCAAGACTTTGAAGATTTGAACCCTGTTCGGAATAGTGGTTTTCTTGATGATGCCAGTTGGGATTATGTTTATGATAAACCTCAGTGGACTACATTTATTGATAACCATGTAAGGGTATATAAAGGTGGTTCATGGAGAGATGTAGCATACTGGCTTTCTCCAGGTACAAGAAGATACTTAGAAGAAGACTCAGCTACTGCAACAATTGGATTTAGATGTGCTATGATTAGTGCTGATGGAAACGCTCCTGAATCTAGATAGCCGTTCATGATTTTAAATGGAGAAGTTCAATTGCTCAATTAATTAAGCTGTAACTCTATAAAATATATTGAATTAACCGAAGAAGATTCCTTCTTCGGTTTTTTTGTATATGTATATTAGCCAAGTCTTGAACTAATACTATTATGAATGTTAATCTGTGTATTTGATGTACGGGAACAAAGTCAGAGATGATACTTTCTCAGGTTGCTTGATATATTCATTTATTAATTCTGTAATTTTTTGCTCGATTTCTTCCAAGGATTGAAATAGCTTT
>JBCDJE010000295.1:0-5829 GCA_038748185.1 Bacteroidota bacterium | reverse complement strand
TTCAAATTTAGTAGCAAGAGTTCATAAACATAAAACTAAAGTCTATCCTAAAAGCTTTACAGCTCGGTATAATATCTATAAACTTGTTTATTATGAAGGCTTTCATGCTATCGAAGAAGCAATTTATAGAGAGAAACAAATCAAAAAATATAGGCGAGAAAAGAAAATTAAACTCATTGAGAGTATGAATCCCTATTGGTTGGATTTGTCTGAGACATTGTAAAACTTGAAGATTTAGACCAGTTTATTTTTCCATGATTTCCCTATAAACAACCCTTTTCATCGCTCCAAAGCGAAGCGAGAAGTCTTCCTATTCTTCTTCGTCACCTCGACTGTAAGGAGAGGTCTCCTACCTATAAGGTATACTTCCAACATGTTGGAGATGCCTCGTACGCTGTGCTTCGAGACGATGATCAAAGTTACCAATGACAGAATTTACAAGAAATTGATTATTTGTATGATAAATGATGGGCTCTTGCTTCTAACAGGAGCCTCTTACGCTTCCTTTCCACGCTAAAATCCTCCCAAAAAGGAAGCTCAGAGTGACGCCGTCGGCTAGACGTGGTCGGCTAGACGTGGTCGGCTAGACACTGGAGTGTTTTTATCATTTTCTCAAAGGGTGTTTTTTCAATGCAATAATGTGAGTTACCAACATATTGCTACACTTTGTTCGACTTCACTATATTCATTAAGATACCTACATGTTTTTTTGAAAATAAAGCTCAAAAACCATCGAAACGCCTATTTTTAGGAAGGAGTCTAATAAATATAATAACTAACAACCCTCTTTTAAATAAGCAATATGGAAGAAGCTATCAAATTAATTTTAACTGAAATGCTAGGTATTCCTGAAAGCTGGCTGCCTGTTGTGAAAGCGTTTTTTACACTATTAGGTAAAATATTAGTAGGAGGTTTAGCTTTTTGGAAAGGGTTTGATTGGGTTTATACAAAATATTCGAATAGAAAAATTAGCAAAGACCTACATCCTTATTTTACTTACGATGAAGTAAAAAAAGCTACTCAGTATTACATAGCGACCCATGTACAAAACATTCCTCCTACTAAAGAGGATGAACCCAGCCAAACCTTTGCTTTTGTAACGAGTGAAAAAATCATCCCCTTTTTTCTGAAGAAAGGCTTTCGGTTTGGGAAAGATGCTCATCGATTTTATATGATTCTGGCTGATTCGGGTATGGGTAAAACCACTTTTATGATTAATCTCTATGTACGCTATTATGCTTTTTTTAACTGGCACAAACCTTACGAGTTATTGCTCATGCCTTTTAAACATCCTAAAACTATAGCAAAGATTAAGGAAGTAATAGAAAAAGGTGAGGAAAGAAAGACTATACTTCTCCTTGATGCTTTTGATGAAGATGAAGAAGCGGTAAAAGACTATCAAAAAAGGCTAAATGAAGTCATGCACCTAGTGCAGGATTTTAGAGAAGTAGTGATTACTAGCCGTACTCAATTTTTTTAAATCACAAGAAGAGGAACCCGGAGATTTAAAAATCCCTAAGTATGGAGCCGAGGGTGGTTTTCATCGATTTAGGAAAATGTATGTATCTCCTTTCGATGATACAGACATAAAAAAATACCTGAATAAAAAATTTGGCAGGCTGGCAATTTGGAATAAGCATAAAAAGAAAAAGGCAAAAAAAATAGTACAAAGCTCACCTCACCTTATGGTACGCCCTATGTTGCTCAGCTATGTGGAAGATTTATTGGAAGATGAGAAAAAGGAATACAAGTACAGCTATCAGGTATATGCATCCATGATTGAAAAATGGATCGAAAGAGAAGTAGAAAGGATAGCTGATAAGGAAAAACAAGCCACTTTCAGCAAAGAATTGCTCCGTTTCTCGGAAACGTTTGCTTTGGAGCTCTACCAACAATGGAACAAAGGGAATGATAAACTGGAAATGCCGCGAGAACAATTGCTCCCTCTAGCAGAAAAACACCAAATTGAGTTAAGTGATTTTGAAATAACGGGAAGGTCTTTGCTTACCAGAAATACAGCTAAAGAATGGAAATTTGCCCATAAATCTTTCTTAGAATATTTTGTGGCTAAGCAGATGAAAGCGGATTTTAAGTTTGCGTTGCAGGTAATGGAAAATCAAGGAATGGAACAGGCGGAAACATTTTATAAGGAAATGGGAGGAAAGAAATTCAAATGGGGAATGGTTAAAGTACAAGGTGGTAATTTTCAATTTCTAGATAAACATGAAGTCGAAGTCAATGATTTTATGATAAGTAAATACCCTGTTACGCAGGCTTTATGGGAAGGGGTAATGGGAAATAACCCAAGTTCAATTAAGAACTGCCCAGATTGCCCGGTAGAGCAAGTTACTTGGTACGACGCTGTGGTATTTTGTAATAAACTAAGTGAATTAACGGGATTAACACCTTATTATACAGTTGATAAAACCCAAACAGATTCTAATAATTTAAATAAAGAGGGCGCGAAAAAATGGTTAGTAACTACAAATACTAATGCCAATGGTTATAGATTGCCCACTGAGGCTGAATGGGAATATGCTGCCAAAGGTGGAATTAAGAGCAAAGGGTATACATATGCAGGAAGTAATAATCCGGATGAAGTGGCTTGGTATAATAAAAATTCAAAGAGAAAAACACAGCCAGTTGGCGGGCTACAACCCAATGAATTAGGTATCTACGACATGAGTGGAAATGTAAGGGAATGGTGTTGGGATTGGTATAGTGACTATAATTACGTTGGGGTTTCAAACTTAAATCCCATAGGTTCTGAAAAAGGAAGCAGTAGAGTAGTTCGTGGCGGCTCTTGGAACCTCGATGTTAACTTCTGCCGGGTTGCTTATCGCGACAGGCTCTATCCTGACAACGGGGACTACGTCAGGGGGTTTCGTATCTCCAGGGCTTACCCTTTGTAATTTTTAAAGTGGGTTGGGTATGCGAGATGGTTTTACCCTTTTTTCTTCCCTTTTCATAAAGCTCGATGCTTTTTGAAAAGGGAAAGCGAGCAATGCTGATTTTCAATAAATCTCAAGCTGTCCACGTCATCGCGAAGTTTTGTAAAAGCTGAAGTGCGGCTGCAAGTGATCTGCTAGAAAAAAGCTCACATCATTACCAGTAGATCGTTTGAATCCCTTTATCAAAAAGCTTCTTATTATTCAAAATGAAAAAACACAACTAGCACTCACTCTACAAAGGTCATACTCAAAGGATATTTGTATACTTCCAAGTCATGGGCTTCAAGTACTGCTAATAAAACAACAATGAGTTGGTAAACAGCTAACAAGATTAATCCAAAAATACCAATCCAAACCAATAAGAGAACAAAAGAAATGGTTACATAGATGCTCATGGTAATTTGAAAATTCAGTGCCGCTTTGGCATGTGCTTCTACTTCAGGAAATTCAGTTACTTTATTTTTTAAGATATAGTAAGGACCGATTAGATTTCCATAGGGAATAATGAAGCCCAAAAGTGCACTCGCATGGCTCCACATTGCCCATTTCACCAGTTCCTTGTCTTCAGGTTTGATTTTACGCATAAGGATACAAAAAAAGCCCTTTCGAAAATACGTAAAGGGCTTGAGTTTTGAAACTATTATTTTTTAAGCTTTATTCTCTGCTTTGATTTTATTTAAGGCAGAACCCGCCTTGAACCATTCTATTTGTGCTTTATTATATGTATGGTTCACTTTAAATTCATCGGTAGAACCATCAGCATGGGTTAACTTAACCGTAAGTGGTGTATCAGGAGCGAAAGAAGTTAATCCTAAAATATCAATGGTATCGTCTTCTTGTACCTTATCGTAATCGGCTTTATCGGCAAAAGTAAGCCCTAACATGCCTTGCTTTTTCAGATTGGTTTCATGGATACGGGCAAAAGATTTTACAATTACTGCTCTTACACCTAGGAAGCGAGGCTCCATAGCCGCATGTTCTCTAGAAGAACCCTCACCATAGTTTTCATCACCTACTACAACTGAACCAATATCTGCAGCTTTATAACTTCTGGCAGTAGCAGGAACTTCTCCATACTCTCCTGTAAGTTGATTTTTTACTGTATTGGTTTCTTTGTTGTATGCATTCACTGCTCCAATCAGACAGTTATTAGAGATGTTATCTAAGTGCCCCCTAAACCTGAGCCAAGGACCTGCCATAGAAATATGGTCGGTGGTACATTTACCATAGGCTTTTATCAGAAGTTTTAAACCAGTAAGGTCCGTGCCTTCCCAAGGAGCAAAACCTGCAAGCAGTTGTAAACGCTCAGATTCAGGATTCACAATAACTTCAATACCAGAACCATCTTTTGCAGGTTCTTGATAACCTCTGTCTTCTACGCCGTAACCTTTTGGGGGTGCTTCTAACCCACTTGGTTCATCCAACATAACCTCTTCTCCATTTTCATTGACTAATTTATCAGTCATTGGATTAAAAGTAAGGTCGCCTGCAATAGCCATTGCTGTTACTACCTCTGGTGAAGCTACAAATCCGTGGGTATTGGGATTGCCGTCATTGCGCTTAGCAAAGTTCCTGTTAAAAGAAGTGATAATAGAATTCTTTCTATTTGGGTCATCAGTATGTCTTGCCCATTGACCAATACATGGACCACAAGCATTAGCCAATACCACACCACCCATTTTATCAAAAATATCTAAAATACCATCTCTCTCCGCAGTGTACCTAACTGTTTCAGAACCCGGAGTAATGGTAAACTCTGATTTAGCAGTAAGTTTTTTATCAACAGCTTGTTGTGCTAAAGAAGCCGCTCGGGTCAAATCTTCATACGAAGAGTTAGTACATGAACCAATTAAACCTACTTCTAATTTTTGTGGATAATCATTTTCTTTAACTGCTTTGGCAAATTCAGAAAGTGGCCAAGCTAAATCTGGGGTAAAAGGACCGTTGATATGTGGCTCTAATTCTGAAAGGTTAATTTCAATTAACTGATCGTAATATTTTGCAGGATCAGCGTATACTTCTTCATCCGCTCTTAGGTTGTCACTATACTGATCTGCTAGCTCTGCTACATCTTCTCTATCGGTAGCAATGAGGTAATCTTTCATTTTACTGCTATAGGCAAAAATGGAAGTAGTTGCTCCAATTTCAGCACCCATGTTACAAATAGTACCTTTTCCGGTAGCAGAAAGGGCATCTGCTCCTTCACCAAAATATTCTACAATAGCACCAGTACCTCCTTTTACAGTGAGAATTCCTGCCACTTTAAGAATAACATCTTTTGAGGCAGTCCAGCCACTAAGCTTGCCGGTTAGTTTCACACCAATCAACTTCGGGAATTTAAGTTCCCAGGGCATTCCTGCCATTACATCAACTGCATCTGCACCTCCAACGCCAATAGCAATCATTCCTAATCCACCTGCATTGGGTGTATGAGAGTCTGTACCAATCATCATACCGCCGGGAAATGCATAGTTTTCTAAAACTACCTGATGAATAATTCCTGCTCCGGGCTTCCAAAAACCTATTCCGTATTTGTTTGATACAGAGCCTAAGAAATCATATACTTCTTTATTTGTACTATTCGCTACTGCTAAATCTTTTTCAGCACCTACCTTTGCTTGTATTAAGTGATCGCAATGTACAGTAGAAGGAACAGCTACTTTTTCTTTACCAGCCTGCATGAACTGAAGTAATGCCATTTGTGCTGTAGCATCTTGCATGGCTACTCTATCAGGAGCAAAATCTACATAAGATTTTCCACGCTCATAAGCTTCAGTCGCCTTGCCGTTGTAAAGGTGGGAATATAAAATCTTTTCGGAAAGGGTAAGTGGCTTTCCCACTATCTTTCTTGCTATTGCAATGCTATCACCCATTTGGG
>JBCDJE010000294.1:0-5848 GCA_038748185.1 Bacteroidota bacterium | reverse complement strand
AGTTTTTTAAGGAAAAAATTTAAATATGCCGAAAATCGAATTTTAATAAGTTAACACAATATTTTATCATTTTTGTTAGAGATTCTCAATGACCACTTATACAATAGCTACAATTAATAAAAACTATTATTGTAGAAAGATTTTGTCCTATATTTTAGAGCGTACAAGTGTGTTTTCTACCTGATTTAGAGTTTTTCTAGAAGGGCGCTTTCTAATTACTTTTTTCTTACGACCCCACCAGATGTAAAAGCCTGTGAGAGGTAAGCTAGCGGCTACAAGGCTAGCAAAAAAGGCTAATATTTTAGTAGGTAAACCTCCAATTAATCCTAGGTGTAAGGGATAGTTCAAATGCATAATACGTTCACCTGCATTTTGATTGCTCCAAAGTTCAGAGTTTATTAGCGCTCCGGTGTACCTGTCAAAAATATATTCATCATGTCGGTCATAGTTTTTACCCTTTTCGGTCATGACGCCGACATTGATAACGCCAACTGAATCAAGCGGATAACCAACAGTATACCTGTAGAATTCAGGATACTTTGTTAACGTTTGATTGGTCACCTCGTCTATAAGATGCATTAATTCAACTGATGATTGAGATACAGTTGGGTTGTATTGGGACTTAATGGCATTATGTGCAGGCATCTCTTTGCCTCCGGTAGCTAACGCGTAAACCCCATTTCGAAACCACTCAAAGCTCCAAACTAAACCCGTTAATGCTATAACCATGGTTACACTGAGCATATAAAAGCCAAGCACATTATGAAGATCGTAATTTACCCGTTTTATCTTTGCCTTCCATTTAATCGTAAAGCGTTGTTTGTACCCTTTTTTACTTTTAGGAAACCAAAGTGCTAGACCAGTCATCATGAGTATTACAAAAATAATTGTACTCCAGCCCACCACCTGATGACCAATATTAGGCGGTAGCAGCAAAGAAGTATGGAACTTGACCATCCAGCCCCAAAAGCCTCCTTCCCACAACTCATTATATAGTACATCGCCTGTGTATGGGTTTTGATGAAGTTCTCTATATCCGGCTTTTATGTTTTCTATACTATCACCAGCATGGTAGAACCAATTGATGAGCACATGACTTTTGGTTTTACCTGTATAGTAATAAATATAAGAACCTCCTTCTCCTACCGCAGCCAATGCTTTTTCAAATACTAAGCTCGGAGGAGCGGGAGTCGCTACCTGAGCTGGTACTGTGCTATCCATGGCAGAAGTACCTATGAGCCAACGGATTTCATGTTCAAAAACCATTATTGCTCCTGAGAGACTTACTAAGAAAACTACTAACCCTGATGAAAGACCAAGCCAAAGGTGTATTTTCCCGATTAGTTTTTTTACTATCATGGATTTATTTGAGTTAGTAGAACAGAAATACAGCCCTATGAAACATAGGAACTGTATTTGAAACCATCAACTAGTCAGTTTTTAAAAATAGCTGTAGCTATGACGTTGTTGCCATCAAGTTCTGCCCCCTTTACAAAGTCGTCTGGGCCACCTCCAATGGTAATTTCGTAGACATGGGCAGGCTCACCAACTAGGCTAATCGGAAGATAAAACTTACCGTTGTCTACAGTTCCACTCCTGATAGCGATAAAAGGCCCCTGCGGAATATTTAATTTTGTAACTGTCTTATTATAAAGATCGATTTTTACGATTGATGTAAAATTATTGGCCCATGCATCACCCCATTCATTGGTAGCACTTTCATCCAAAAGTTTGCCATAGGCGATGCCATTTCCTGCATACATAGCCCCTATAAGGCTTACAGTATCGGTATCGGGAAATTGTTCAGAGATATTAAATACATAGGAATCGTCATATTCTCCGTCTCTTATTCTTACAAATACAGTGGGCATTTCTCCGCGTGTACCCATATTGTACCAATGTTTACTGCGGATATTTTGTTGGTATATATCTCCATTTTCATCGATAATATTACTCGTACCTGTAAAACCCGCTACAGTGCCTAAAGATGCCTCGCTGACTATCATTTCGGCATTGGTAAATGAAGGATAATCAAGCTTCCAAGTGATTAACGAATCGGGGAATGAATCCCATGTGCCAAGATTAGAATACATTGTACCTAAGTAAATTTTATCATCCTTAACTACTCCTCCTATTTCTACCGGATCAAAACCTGATACATCTGGAATATTAAAAGAACCATTGCTTGTAACGCTAAATTCTGGAAGGCTGATGATTGCAAAAGGACAGTCTCCGTTATCATCAGGCCAGTTCATCAATAATAAGTCATTATTTTCTGTGATCTGCATAAGCCTAAACCTACCGACTGGAGATAAAGGACCAATTGCAATACTATTAATTTTTGACCAGCCATTTTCATCAATCTTGTACTGATCTATAGTAGACTCACTAAAATTAGTTAGGTACATATAGCCATCCTTTGTTACTGCTGAGCCAAAGGAGTTTGTTTCAAGTCCTTCTCCTAGAATCGTTATCTTTCCTGAGGTCAGGGTATCGGTAGTAGTTAAATATTCTTGATCACCTACTTGAGCTAATACACTAAATTTTGGTGCTAAATTTTGTAAACCTGGATCGATCACAGGATCATCATCTGAGTCGCAAGATATTAAGGTCACAATAAATAGCATGGTAATAAACATCCATTTTATGAAATTTTTTGTATAAAACTGCATTTGCAATATAAGTTTAATTAAGAAATAGTCATTAATTATAAACATTTGATCCAATTGAATAAGTGAGTTTTAGGAAGAATGCCCTTCCCGGTTTTTGTAAAAGAAAATTATCATACACTTGCTCATTAGTTATATTAGTTACGTCTATACCCAAGGAGAGCCAGTCTTTGGGAAAGGTATAACTGATACCAATATCATGAACAAGTTGGGTAGGAATTGTATTTTTTAAACTGGCTCTTCCTAAACTAGGCCAGCCCAAAAAATACTCATGTACATAACCTGTTTGCAGGTAAGCAAAAGCACGGGCATTTTTCTGAATAACATCTCGAAACTTAAAGCGTAATCCTGCATTGGCCATTAGATAAGGCGTGTTTCGCAATCTATCTTTATATACAATATTAGGCTGGTTGGTTTCTACGTCAAATGATTGATTATCACGGATATCTAAATAAGTAGCATTAGCTGTAAATTCTAAGAATTGTTTATAGCGGTAATTTAAATCTACCTCAACACCTTTTCCCAAAGTCTTAGCAATGTTTTGAAATTGCCCGTTACCGGCATTATCGGTTACCGTAAATAAGAGTTGGTCTTTAGTATTGCGGTAAAAACCAGTAATACTTACTTTTAAAGCATGTTCTTCTCTATAAAATCTTCCAAAAGTAAGTCCGGCATTTATATTAAAACTTTGCTCTGGTTGGATTTCAGGAGCATTTTGTATCGTTATTCCATCGCCTAATGCTTCAGTAGCATTAGGCATACGGGTAGCTTGTTCTACAGAAATTTTAGCTAGAATTTTAGGTGATAATTTGTAGGATGACGCAAACCCACCTCCCCAATTATTCTGTTTATTATCAATAGACCTTGAAATTGTTTGTTGTTCTCCATCAATGGCAATCAATACGCTTTCATTAATAGAAGCCGTGTAACCATAATATTTCACAAAAAAACTAGTACTCAATCTATTTTTAAACCATTTGCTTTCAAAAGATAGCCCTCCAAATAGTGTTTCAAGTGATTGAGGTTCTAAAAGTGGAATCCTGAACCATGGTTGAAAAGGATCACTACCGTTTCTTTTTACTTTATTGTAAGTGAAGTTCATTCCCAACTTATGTTGCTCGCTTATGGCATAAGTAGTGTTCCATCTACCTACATAAGCATCTTCTGTTAATGTAAATTTTGAGCGTCCATTTGTATTTATTTCACCTCCGTTAGAATTTACATTAATTACTTGTCCTCTCCAGTCAAATCTATTGGTTGAAGTATCAACAGTTATCCCTTCTTTCATTGCTAAGGATAGAAATAGGTCAGTATCCAAATTCTTGATCAGGAAATTATTTTTTTTATAAGTAAGGAAGGGCATTACGAACTTTTCATTGTAGCGAACATCGCCATAAACAACTGCCATAGTTTGCCCATGTTGGATACCACGTTCAAGGTCTGATACTACAGCACCAACAAAAAATTGATCAGCCCAACTTTTATCGGTAAAACCAATATCAAACTTGGCGTTAATTGTTCTAAAATCGTCATTAAATCTGGTGGCAGGATCAGACTTTGTAAACTCGACTGGTCTGAAACCGGTTTCAGCATTAGCAAAGGTCACTCCTCTTCCCCAAACATTATAATCGTTGTCTGAATAGTTATAGAATGCAGAAACCCTAGCTGATATTCCGGTGGTTTTGTCTCTCCATTGTACTTGTAAAGCAGTTTGATGTGTATTGAACGAACCATACGAGTAAGATGCTTCTAAAAAGTTACCAATCTCTTTATTGGTTACTAGATTAATTGCTCCCCCCAACGCATCTGATCCCAGTTCTACTGGAACTACTCCTTTATAAATATCTATTCGATCTACCAACGATGTTGGAAAATTATTGATGGAATAGGAAGAACCGAAATAATCCATAGGAACTCCATCAACAAAAAACCGAATTGAGTTACCTGACATACCATCCAATGAATACATAAAATCTGACCCCATCCCTCCTGAGCGCCTGATGCGTACACCTGCTGTACGATCCAACACACGATTGATATCTATGCTTTGGGCTTTGAGTTGTGTTGTTTCTATGGCTTCAACATTAAATCCTTTTTCCTCTATTTCATTTGCCTTGGTCATACCTGTAACAACTAACTCATCCATTTCAATAGTGCTCTCTTCTAGATTTATATCTAGCCTTAATTTTTGACCTGGCTTGAAGACAATTTCTCTAACCTGTTTAATATAACCAATACCCGAAACAGTTATCGTACATTTTTCTAAAGGGATATCTTTTATTTTATAATTGCCTTGTGTATCAGTAGCAGTGCCAAGATCAGTTCCTTCGAGTATTACTGTAATACCAGGTAGAGGTGTTCCATCTTCATCAGATATTTTACCAGTTAAAGTTGTAGTTTGCTTTTGTGAGAATAGTAAACCAGGGATAAAAAGAATTAAAAGTGTTAATAAGTTTGATAGATTTAGCATTTTTTAAGTCATTATTTAGAAAGATTCTAAAGAACTTTCAAAACTCGCCCTCAATCAGTTCTTAAGCAATCGCTATAACTAGTGAAAAAGCAATCACTACTTGTAGTGATTGCTTTTTAAAAACTGCTATAAATAAAATGAAGGATAGGTGATGTATTTCTATTAAAAATGTCGGATTACTTGTTATTTTTATCAAGAATATCTTTTGCTTCCAGTAAAATATTGGCTTGTAGAATCAATTTTTTCAACTCTTCAAACTCGGTTTTATTAAAGTTAAACTGAATATCATAATGGCAGGAATTGACAATTATATGCTTAAATCCATCAGGGAAAGAAACTGCCATTGTATGAAAATCTATATTGGTAAATGACTGACTAAACGTTTTAAAAGTATCTGGGCTAAAACCAATCAACAGATTTTTATAATATATCCCTAAACGCTTGCAATCAGGACATTGAGAAATATTAAAGTATTTCCCTTCTATGATAACTTCTGGTCTACAATTCATATTAATACAGGCTTAATAATCATTTTTATAATATATCCCTTTTATTCTCCTTTTCAGATAGGGGCATTCTATTTCTCTGACTGTTTGCAGGATGATACGCCATTTCTTAGAGGGATTGTCAGCTATTTGCCTATCTAAATTGAGTAATAGAAGATCAAAATCTTTAATATTTTCCATAATTAACCTATTAAGTTTTTACT
>JBCDJE010000293.1:0-5856 GCA_038748185.1 Bacteroidota bacterium | reverse complement strand
CAGCCGTAAGAAATTGCTTGTACAAATGTTCTCTAAACTGGTAATGCTTTGCTGAAATATTATCAACACCCATCTTTTCAGCAACCTCACCAAGAAATACTTGAAAAGTGTCTTTATTGATAATTAACCAGTAATACCTATTGAATAGGTAAATAAAGTCTTGGTTTTTACAAAGCCCCAAACTATTCTCTTTAGCTATTTTTAATAGTTGTTCTATAGTTAAAACAGAATAATGTTTTGCATTCAACTTAAACTTTTCCGTCCTCTTATTTAGTTGCTTTGCTTCTTCGCTATCTGGTTCAAGTTCATTCCGTTTTGCACGTAATTTTTCGATTTCAGGATAAGCAAGTATTTTAAAGTCTACTACTTCAATTTGTTCCTTAATTTGACGAAGTATTTCTGTATCACTGACAGGGCTATTTTCTTTGATAATCGACAAAACCCCATTCCTTAATTCTTCAGGATCATTAAGCTTTTCTATTTTCGGATTTACAGTCATCGTTAAGCATTTTATTAGTGGGGAATAATTTAGGATTGGTTGTGTAGAAGCCTACGGTAGGATATTTAGTAATAGGACAAATACCAGTTCTAATCTTTTTGATTTTGTCTGTTTTTTCCCAAGCTGCGACAAATCTACAGACGCTAGCTCTCATGACTCCAGTATCTCTTGATACCATGAGCATAGTCTTAGGACTAGCCATAAAAGCTGCAAAAACGATTTCCATTTGACTTTTAAAATGCTTATATTTGTCTTGTCTATATGCCAAAGAATTACTGGGGGTTTTAAGGTGGTTTACCATTTTTTACCTCCTTTTTCTTTTAGGTACTCTTCAGCTTCACCTTCAAGTTCTTGTACCGTTTTCTTCCTTCCTGCTTTCAGGTAATCGATTAATTCTTTTTTGGAGAAGAAAAGCTTATTCCCTCTTTTCATAACCGGAATCTCAGACTTGCTTACTTTGCTGTAAATAGTAGGTATTCTTACATTCAAGAACCTGGCAGCTTCTTTAGCATTAAGAAATTCGTCTGAATCCTCTGTATTCTTTGAGTCTGAAAAAATTAAAGGATTAGTAAGGCACTCTCGTAGCTTACTTTCGATAGCGCTTTCGATGATACTCTCCATTTCATTGGAGGGCAATACAAATAGCTTAACTCCTCTTGTTTCACTAGAATTTTCTATTTTTACCATAGTAAAAGGTTTATACCCCTAGTGGGGTGTTGAACATTGATACTTGCCTTTTGGGGTGTTCCTTGTCGCCAAACTTTGAACCACCTCAATTGGCTTTTTTATTTTCTATGTGTCAAATGTATAGGTTAAATTATAATAAATTGGTAGTATTAGTGGTGCGCTAGGTAGCGCGCTACCAACACCACCATTTCATTCATATCCCCCTATATTTTTTATTATTTGTAAATGCTTTGATACTTCACTCTTGTGTTTTTTTAATTCTAAATAATCAAAATTCTCATCCAAGAAATCATTTATTCCCGAACGATTTATTTTTTCTTTATCAAATAACTTGGCTAGGCTTTTGTATATTCTGTCTCTTACAGGATAGTACCCATTCTCTTCTTTTACTATAGCACCGCATTCTTTTAAACAATACAACATGATTGCTATAGTTTTCCCAACATCATACTTATACTTATCCCGCAAACTATTTGCAAATTCTTCACGGTTATCGTGTTTTAAGTATTCATGGAATTCTTTAGGGTCATTTTTTTCAGAGTGTTCTTTTTTAACATTTGAATTTTTCTTTTCCTCCAGCCACTTTACATATTTGTACAATACAGTTAGCCTCATATTATCATTAAAATTAAATCCAAATATTATTGATTTCCCAGCTTCGAATTTATCCTTAGCAAGGATTATTTTTTTATATTGACTGCCCTTTAGCGTTAAGTATTTCTTCTTTCCCGAAACTACTTTTGATAATTCATATCTATCTTTATTAAGCTTTTCTTTGCTTAATTCAAGCTCTAATTCGTATAACTCATCTTTGTTTATAGCTCCAGTCAACTGTTTCTCGTAAGCCTTTATTTTGCTTTTTACGCTTAGCTCTACAGCAATATTAAAAGCCTCTAATTGATGGTTTTGTATTTGGTCAAGATCATGCTTACTTAACATTTTTAACCCAAAGCATAATGTTGCTAGCCCATTTTCTGCCTCTAGTACACTTGTCCCTCCTGGCATTTTAAAGTCAATTTCATCATTTAGCCAACTTTCAAAGGTGTACAATTTAATGTTCTTTATGTATTCATAATAGGCGTTAAATATCTCTGCTTGTATTGCAAACTCGCTATTATCATTGAAATCTCTAAAACCATTTATAATGATTCTATCATATTTTTCTCTAATCCCTTCTATTTCAAATTGAGATAATGCTCGATGTTCTAATGAAACGGTCTTAAATGCAGGTTGGAATAATTGTGTTATGATCTGATTTGGCAAGTAGAACTTATCATTATCTGTAATTACATCTTTAGTTTTTAGCAGCTTCTTATAGAGTGCAATCTCTTGCTTTAACAATAGTTCTCTATCCCCACTATCTTTGAATCTCTTTTCAAATACAGAAATCATATTACTCAATCTAGTCGTACATTTTTGCCTGTATTGTAACTCTATTTTCTCTTGCTTTTTCTTTTCTGTTAAAGTGCTTTGATACCAGTTTGTATGAGCCATTAAAACAGCATCTCTGACGACTTCGATACAATCTTTAAAACTATCTTCATTTTCTAATGCTTTAAAGAATTCGCCCTTAGGCTCTTTACTAATACTTTGTAGCCAATTAGCTATCTCATACCTATCTAATCCTTTAGAGTGTGCCTGCTTTAATATTTCTTTAGAATTCATTTCCCCTTTAAAATCTGCATTTTTAATCAAAAATCTAGTTTAATCTTATCTGCTGCCTCACGTTTTGCTTTATCTACTACCTTAGCGTATATCTGAGTAGTTTTTAACTCTCGGTGTCCAAGCAATTTTGATACAGTGTAAATATCAGTTCCATTAGCCAGTTGTAGGGTAGCATAAGTATGTCTGAAGCAATGAAAGGTTATATCTTTAGTAATACCTGCTGCTGCTATCCATTGGTACAAATGTTTATTGTGGAAAGCTGAATACTTCAAACCTTTAAATACTTTTTCATGAGGTTGCCTTGGTTCACCTAATAGAGTGTAGGCTTGTTCGGAAATTGGTAACACCTCTGCACCTTCAGTTTTCTTTTGCTTGAACTTTATGAAATATCCTTGTCTATTTACATATTCTAATTCACCCCAAGTGAGCTTTTGAATATCAGAAAACCTAAGTCCAGTTAAAGCAGAAAAGAGAGCAGCTTTTTTCATTAATTCATTTTTGGTAGGTGTTTTTACCAGGCTATTGAGTTCTTCTAGTGTCAAGTATCCTCTTTGAGTTTCTACTGACTTAATTGGTTTAATTTTACTATTTAAGTCAAATTGCAATATGCCGTCTCTGTGAGCTTGCTTTAAAGTTGCTTTTAACTTGTTGAAATACGATACCGCAGAATTATTTGATAGAGTGGTTTTGCTGCTTTTTATACTATTAGTTGTAAGTAAATATTCTTTGAAGCTATTACAAAACTTTTCATTTAAATGAGCAAATTTTAAATTACCCTCAGTAAAGGTTTCAAGATAATTAAGTGCTGAAACCCAGTTATCATAATTAGAACCCTTTCTATTATTTGCTAAATTTTTGAAATACTCTATAAAGTTTCTTTGTCCAAGCTCCTTTACCCTTAATCTTTCTTGTTCGTAGTCGCTATAAATCTCAGGCTTATTAATAGCATTTTCTCGTTTTTGCCTTATTTGTTCCGCTATGTATAACTTCTCCTTATTGTATTCTTTTTCGTCCTTCTTTGGTTTTTCAAAAATGTAGATACCAAGAAACTCCCGTCTGGTAGGCTTGCCTGTTTTGGGATGAGGTATTGCCGGATAAAAATCTAAATAAAGACTTCTCCTGCCTTTTGAAATGGACTTCTCTCTTAATGTTACTTTTATCATATCATTTATTTTAGAAGTGCTTCAACATCTTTCTTACTTACTCTCGTCATTCTATCGCCAAGGTTCACGGCTTTTAGTGTACCTGATTTTATCAATCTATAAATTGTATGCCTAGAGCAATTCAATAAAACTGCTACTTCAGGTACTGTTAAAATATCTTTAATTTTTACTTCACTTAGCAGTATTGCTTTATTACCTATTTTAACCTGTCTGGCAGCTTCTATTTTTTCTTCTCTTTTTCGTGCCTTATAGGCTCTTTTAGAGCAATCATCTCCACAGTACTTTGTTACCGTAGTCTTGGCTATAAACTCTTTGCCACAGTATTCACAAGTTTTCTGTATCCTGATATTAGAACTCATAAAGGTTCGTTGTTTTTATTTGAAAATTATTAATGTATTTTAGTAGCATATTTTTTCATAAAAAAACGCTTAGTTTGTATCTTAGCGTTAAAGAATACAACAAAGGTACAAAAAGTAAAATACTAAACTAGTACCAAAGTAAATTAAATCGCAAAATAAAATGTGCTTTAAATATGTATAGAGGGGTTATTTATGTGTTTATTACTATTTGTTATATGTTTATTTGGAGGGGTTACTTTCCAATACAAAACTTACTAAAGATATTAGCAAGTAAATCATCAGTAGTTATCTCTCCGGTTATTTCTCCTAGATAATAAAGAGCCTGCCTAATATCTAATGCTAAGAAGTCACCACTTACATCAGCATCTATAGCTGATAAGACGTCATTTAGAGATTTTAGTGTTTTTGATAAACTTTCGTAATGCCTCGCATTTGTAATTACCGTATCACCACTATTAAAACTTTTAAGGCTTACTATTTCTAGTATTTTTGTTTTTAAAGACGCTAAATTATCGCCATTTTGAGCAGAAATACCAATTAAGTTCTTTATACTTAGAAACTCTTCAGGTATTTTATGATTTTCCAATAAATCGACCTTATTTGCTAGAGCAATATAAGGTATATTTCGTAATTCTAATGATTTTACTTCTTCTAATAGTTCAACAATTGGAGTAACTGAAATATCGAACAAATAAATAATTAGTGCAGCTTTTTTCATTTTCTCATAAGTCCTTTCTACCCCTAAAGCTTCAATTTTATCTTTTGCCTTTCTAAGCCCTGCAGTATCAGTAAAACGGAAAGAGAGCCCTTCAATAATTACTTCATCCTCAATAAGATCTCTAGTTGTACCTGGAATGTCAGATACAATAGCTTTTTCTTCATTCAATAATGAATTCAGTAGTGTAGATTTCCCTGCATTTGGCTTACCAACTATTACTGTTGGGATTCCATTTTTAATAGCATTACCCAAAGAGAATGAACTAATAAGCTCCACTACAATTATATTTATTTCTTTAATGAGAGCTTTTAGTTGCTCTCGATCGGCGAACTCTACATCTTCTTCGCTAAAATCTAGTTCAAGCTCTATCATTGAAGCAAAATGAATGAGTTTTTCGCGAAGTATTTTTATTTTTTCTGAAAAACCTCCTCTAATTTGTTGTATAGCGGTCTGGTGCGCTACGGCTGTTTCTGAAGAAATTAAGTCAGCAACTGCTTCAGCTTGTGCCAAATCAAGTTTGCCATTCATAAATGCTCTTTTAGTAAATTCGCCTGGAGCTGCATAACGCACACCAAGCTTTTGATATATTTCTATTATTTTTTTGATTATATATAAGGAGCCATGGCAAGAAATTTCAACTATATTTTCACCAGTATAAGATTTAGGGCTTCTGAAAATAGATACTAAAACTTCATCAATAATTTTCTTTTCTACTTCTATTCTCCCAAAATGTAACGTGTGAGTTTTTACCTTCTCTAAATTTTT
>JBCDJE010000292.1:0-5882 GCA_038748185.1 Bacteroidota bacterium | reverse complement strand
TTATCTCAGGTAATACAACAGGCATTTAGTCTAATTGTATAAGGGTGTATTCTTATCGTCTGTTTTTCTAAAAATCAACTATCTAAATAACTTTTATTTCATCTATAAATATAGCTATGAAAGTCTCAACAGCAGAAGAACCATTGTTGCAAGAGGTAAAGAATCGGTTTGTTCTTTTTCCTATTAAACACCATGATATATGGAAGATGTACAAACAATCAGAAGCGAGTTTTTGGACAGCTGAAGAAATAGATTTACAACAAGACCTAAGTGATTGGGAAAAGTTAAATGAGGGAGAGAAACATTTTATCTCACATGTACTGGCATTTTTTGCCGCAAGTGACGGCATAGTAAATGAAAATTTAGTTATAAATTTTATGGCTGAGGTACAGATTCCCGAAGCCAAGTGTTTCTATGGTTTTCAGGTGATGATGGAAAATATTCATTCTGAAACTTATTCGCTTTTAATAGACACCTACATTAAAGACCCTGTTGAAAAAGATAAGATGTTTAACGCATTGGAAACTGTTCCTTGTGTTGGAGAAAAAGGCGACTGGGCATTGAGATGGATTGACAGTGATAATTTTGCTGAAAGGTTGATTGCCTTTGCAGCAGTAGAGGGAATATTTTTTTCAGGAAGTTTTTGTTCTATTTTTTGGTTAAAGAAAAGAGGACTAATGCCAGGGCTTAGTTTTTCTAATGAACTTATCTCGCGAGATGAAGGTATGCACTGTGACTTCGCCTGCTTGCTCTACACTAAATATCTTAAGAATAAACTTTCGGAAGCAAGAGTATTAGAAATTATTACCGATGCAGTAGCTATTGAGCAAGATTTTGTTACCAATGCACTACCAGTTAAACTTATTGGGATGAATGCCGAATTAATGTCTCAGTACATTGAGTTTGTAGCCGACCGATTGTTGATTTCTTTAGGATACAACAAGCATTATAATGCTACTAATCCATTCGATTTTATGGATATGATCTCGTTACAGGGTAAGACTAATTTCTTTGAAAAACGTGTTTCAGAATACCAAAAAGCAGGTGTAAACAAATCGGATGAGGCTAATCAAGAAAATAAAAAATTCTCACTCGATGAAGATTTTTAATTTGTTAGGTTGAAATTTAAAGGCGATGACAAGGCAATTTAACCAATACATCTTTTGAGTAGTTTTTTATGAAGACCCACTTATTTTTTATATTTTAATAAAACAATTTCGGTAAATTATAATGCCTGTTTTTAAAGTTGAAAATAACAAAGGTGAAGCTTCACAAAATTCCAAAAATTAGGAAAAACAAACTGAAAGTAAAACTTATTAAGAAAGATCCTTTCGGTAATATTCTTATATTCAAAAGAATACTCATAGGTGTACTGGCAACCTTTACATATGGCAGAATTAACATAGTAAATAAGCTTAAAATAGAGGGGACAGAATATCTCTCTGATCTGCCAAATACAAATGTTTTATTTATATCCAATCATCAGACTTACTATGCCGATGTTATCGCCTTATATCATATCTTCTGTAGTGTAAAATGGAAATTTAGGAATACCATTAGCATACCATTGTATATGCTTATACCTAGGGTAAATACCTATTATGTGGCGGCAGAAGAAACAATGAAAGAAAGTGGTTTGATACCAAAAATATTTTCTTACGCAGGAGCAGTTACAGTAAGAAGGTCTTGGCGTGCTTACGGAAAAAATGTAAACCGAGGCGCAGATAAAAATGCCCCGGAAAAAATCAAAAAAGCGCTTGAGCATGGTTGGGTAGTTAACTTTCCACAAGGAACAACAAGTCCTTATGCTCCTATAAGAAAAGGGACAGCCAACATTATAAAACAGTACAAACCGGTAGTTGTACCCATTGTAATTGATGGCTTTAGGCGTGCTTTCGATAAGAAAGGGCTTTTCTTTAAAAAAAGGGGATCTT
Organism: Bacteroidota bacterium; assembly: GCA_038748185.1. GTDB lineage: Bacteria > Bacteroidota > Bacteroidia > Cytophagales > Flammeovirgaceae > Chondrinema. The sequence continues at coordinate 3,948 of JBCDJE010000292.1, read as the reverse complement.
TACTGCAAGTGAAGTTTAAAGAACCACTCCGATTTAATGAAGAAGCTTCTTTAGAAGATATTACCAAAGCTGTTGCTGAATCGATAGAGCAACAACCTGAAAAAAAACCAAATATCAATTGAACAATATTTTAACAAAGAACTAAATAATACTTACTAAAAAAGTAAATACTGTGTATTTTCATTCACGCACATTTTTTTATTTATTATAAAACTTTTCCTTTTTAAACCATAGCAGTAATGTATGTAATTAAAAGAGACGGACGCCGAGAAAGCGTAAAATTTGATAAGATTACCGCCAGAATTGAGAAGCTATGTTATAGTTTAGACCAACGATATGTGAGTGCTATAGAAATTGCTAAAAAAGTAATTAACGGTCTCTATGATGGTGTTACAACTATAGCACTTGATAACTTAGCTGCAGAGACAGCTGCAACTATGGCAACAAAACACCCTGACTATGCACAATTAGCAGCAAGGATAGCTATTTCAAATCTGCATAAAGTAACCAGTAAGTCTTTTTCCAATACCATGAAAAGACTTTATACATATGTTGATCCTAAAACCGGCGAAAACGCTTCTATGATTTCTAAGGAAGCTTATGAGATAATTAGGAAAAATGCTTCTCGTTTAGATGAAGCCATTATTTATAACAGAGATTACAATTTCGATTATTTTGGTTTCAAAACGCTTGAAAGATCGTATCTATTAAAAGTAGATAATAAAGTTGTTGAACGCCCACAACACATGCTTATGCGTGTTGCAATAGGTATACATATGGAAGACATTGAAGCGGCGATTGAAACCTATAACTTAATGTCAGAGAAATGGTTTATTCATGCCACGCCTACTCTTTTTAATGCAGCCACGCCTAAGCCTCAACTCTCTTCTTGCTTTCTTTTAACTATGAAAGACGATAGCATTGAAGGTATATATGATACATTGAAACAATGTGCACTCATTTCACAATCAGCAGGAGGAATCGGATTAAGTATTCACAATGTGAGAGCTACAGGTTCTTATATTAAAGGAACAAATGGTACTTCTAATGGTATCATTCCCATGCTTAGAGTCTTTAACGATACTGCACGTTATGTCGATCAAGGAGGTGGTAAACGCAAAGGAGCTTTTGCCATTTATCTTGAGCCTTGGCATTCTGATATTTTTGAATTTCTCGATCTTAAGAAAAACCATGGTAAAGAAGAATTAAGAGCAAGAGATTTATTTTATGCCATGTGGACGCCTGATCTCTTTATGAAAAGAGTGGAAAGCAACGGAGATTGGTCGCTTTTCGACCCGAATGAAGCACCAAGGTTACATGAAACTTATGGAGAAGAATTCGAAAAATTATATGTGAAATACGAGAAGGAAGGCAGAGCTAGAAAAACCGTAAAAGCGCAAGACTTATGGTTTGCTATTATGGAGTCGCAAACCGAAACGGGTACACCTTATATGTTGTATAAAGATGCTGCAAATAAAAAATCTAACCAGAAAAACCTAGGCACAATTAAATCTAGTAATCTATGTACTGAAATTATTGAATATACTTCAGAAGATGAAGTAGCTGTGTGTAACCTCGCTTCTATATCTTTACCAAGATTTGTAATTGATGGTCAGTTCGATCACCAAAAGCTGTATGAAGTAACTTATGTGGTTACGAAAAACCTTAATAAAATAATTGATAGAAACTTCTATCCTGTACCCGAAGCAGAAAATTCTAATAAAAGGCACCGGCCAATTGGATTAGGTGTTCAAGGTCTCGCTGATGCGTTTTTGATGCTAAAACTGCCTTTTGAATCTGATGAAGCACGTAAACTAAACAAAGAGCTTTTTGAAACCATGTATTTTGCAGCTATGTCCGCTTCAAATGACTTAGCAAAAAAAGAAGGCGCTTATGAATCTTTTAAAGGATCCCCTGTATCTAAAGGAATTTTCCAATTCGATATGTGGGGAGTTGACCCTTCAGAAAGATGGAACTGGACTTCGTTAAAGCAGTCAGTAAAAAAGCATGGCGTCAGAAACTCACTTTTATTAGCTCCCATGCCAACAGCTTCTACCTCTCAAATATTGGGTAATAATGAGTGTTTTGAACCCTACACTTCTAATATTTATACAAGAAGAGTGCTTTCAGGCGAATTTATTGTATTAAACAAGCACTTATTGCGTGATTTGGTGGAACAAGGTTATTGGAATGAGGAGATGAAAAACGCATTAATTGCTGCTAATGGGTCAGTACAAGAATTAACCGTTCCTCAAAATATTAAAACGCTCTATAAAACAGCATGGGAAATTAGCCAGAAAAATATCATTGATATGGCTGCTGAGCGCGGTGCTTTTATTTGTCAAAGTCAAAGTCTTAATATTTTCATGAAAGATTCGAGCTTTGGAAAATTAACTTCCATGCATTTCTATGCTTGGAAAAAAGGTCTCAAAACCGGGATGTATTATCTCCGAACAAAAGCTGCAAGAGATGCAATTAAATTCACAGTAGATACTGAGAAACTCAATAATAGTACTTCAGTTGAAAACACTGTTGGAGACCCAAAAGGAATAGAAAAGGAAAAACAGAAAACAATAACACAAGAGCAACGTGAAATAGAAGCTGTAAAACAAGGTAATGCTTGTTCCCTAGACGATCCCGATTGTATTTCGTGTCAGGGTTAAATTAAAATTTCATCCAAAACATGGAAGCTAAATTTTTAGCTTCCTTTTTTATGCTCAACAAGTTGGTGATTTTTCAAAAAAAATTGCATCCTCGTAATAATTGTATTTACATTCGTTTACATCTCAGTACTAATAACTGATATTGTATTGAGCTAAAATTACTTCTATGGAAGAGAAAAAGTACAGTATTTTATATGTAGATGATGAAGAAAGCAATTTGAGAATTTTTAAAACTGCTTTTCGAAGACATTACAATATATTTATTGCTGCTACTGTAGAGGAGGGCATTGATATACTTACGAAAAACGAAATACACTTGATTGTGACCGATCAACGTATGCCACAAATGAGTGGAGTTGAGTTTTTGGCTAAGATTTTACCTGAGTATCCTGATCCTGTTCGTATGATTCTCACAGGGTTTAGCGATGTACAAGCTATTATTAAAGCCATTAATTCAGGCAGGGTTTACAGATACATTACAAAGCCTTGGGACAAAAACGAACTAAAAAATATTTTAGACGAAGCATTACTAGCTTTTCATAAGGAGAAAAATAAGAAAACAGTAATAGATCAACTAAAGGAAGAAAAGAAGCAATTAGTAGAGGAGGTAGAAAAGCTTAAACTGGAAATTTTAGATAAGAACAATATTATAAGTGAGATACAAACTAAATTAGTTTAGTTAACAATGCTGCAATATCAATCTATCCAGCTTTCATGTCTTTTTTATTTTTGCCATATTCATATCTTATAGTAGAATAGGCAACGCCAAAGTTCTTAGGTAACACAACTTCGGGGTAAATAGATAAGATAACCATTTTTACAATTGCCATATGGTGTATGGCATGTTCCAGATTGAAGGCAAGTTCTCTTTTTACACTAGAATTAATAATGCTTTTCTCCATATCATTAGTTGAAAAAGAGGCATGCATTTGAAGTGGAAAGTCTTCAGTAATTTTATCTAAACCAGCTTTTATTTCTTCTACTTTAAATAAAGCCCTCAACCTTTCTTTTTCGAGTAATCCGTCATGTTCTCTAGCATCATAGTCGACATTACCTGTATAGTAGCTATGGATAAGAATATCATAAAACTCAATGATATGTCTGATGTGTTTACCTATACTGCTGCCTGTTAAAAGTTTACTACTAGCAGTAAATTGTTGATCGTTTAAAACTTTAATAAGTGCTGAAAGCTGTTTGAGTATATGCAATGAAGCATCTTTAACCTGCATATTTTGTTTAGTTAAATCTTGATTTTAAATAATTATCGCTGGTAATAATCAATCTA
>JBCDJE010000291.1:0-5883 GCA_038748185.1 Bacteroidota bacterium | reverse complement strand
TAATTGCAGCGTATAATAAGTATTTCTCGTGTTATAAAAAAAGCTATAATAACATGAAAAAATATTTCTACTTTTTTATCTCAATCTTTTTGAGCCTAGTTTTCTTCTCCTCTTGTGAAGAAGGCCTAGGCGAAGATGCATCAGAACCAACCCCAAGTAGCGGAGATGAAAGTCTTTCAAATCGGATTCTAGGTGGTAGTAGTGGCAACGGTGAACCCTCTGAACCGGGAGTGATTACTGCAGGAGAATGGAATGACTTAGAAAACTGGGATTTTTGGATGAATCTTATTCAGAAAGATACCATTAGTTTGGTAAAGGAATTATGGGGTTTTTATCCTGATAATCGATATACATTTACAATTTCAGATAAGAACCTTTTACCCGTTATTGATGCGCCTATTAAATTATTATCTGGTGATGACATTTTATGGGAGACTAGGACAGATAATTTAGGTAAAGCAACACTCTGGGTTAATTTGTTTGATCAAAGTAAAAGTAGTAGTACTAATAAAATCGCCATTACTGTTGAAGGTAAAACTTTTGAATATACAAATCTTGAGATTTTAATTGGGCAAAACAATGAAATTAAGCTGCCAGTGGCAACACAAAATAAATACTTTGAAGTTGACTTGGCTTTTGTTGTTGATGCAACCGGCTCTATGGGCGACGAGTTAGAATATTTAAAAACTGAGCTACTTGATGTAGTTAGTAGGGTAGAATCTAGAAATGCTGCCATTAAATTAAACCTTGGAGCAGTCTTTTACAGAGATGAAGGAGATGAGTATGTAACGAGAGTTTCTAATATTTCAGAAAATAGTATTGATGCGGTAGAATTTATACAAAAACAAAGTGCTGACGGAGGAGGAGATTATCCAGAAGCTGTACATGTGGCGCTTTCAGATGCAGTAAGCCAGTTGAGTTGGTCTAATGAGGCTAGAACAAGGATTCTATTTCTCGTTTTGGATGCACCACCTCATCAAGAAACCCCTGCAGTATTAGAAAAGATTAGAACTGAAACAGCAAAAGCAGCAAAAAAAGGTATAAAAATTATTCCTATAACTGCTAGTGGGATAGATAAGCCTACTGAATTTCTTATGCGCTTTATGGCTTTAGCTACAAGCGGTACCTATGTATTTATTACTGATGATAGTGGTATCGGGAATGATCATTTAGAACCAACTGTAGGAGAATACGAAGTAGAGTTTTTAAATGACTTGATGGTGAGATTAGTAAGTAAATATTCTTTATGAAATTATTTTGATTTTCTACTATTAAATACTTAATAGTATGAGTTAAAGTCGCTATTAGGAGCATAAGAAGCGATATAATGGCAGCATATTCTGTATTGTGATAATTGCTATCTTTAGCAGTTACATAATTGAACTTGATAATTTTATGATGAACCTAATATGAATTTTAATCAGCTCAAATTCACATGAAAAGATGTTTAAAGTTTATATGAGTTCCTGAATGTATTCAAATTTTTTGAATATTCGATAATCAAAAAATTTTAAACAGATGCAAAAGATTTCTTTCTTCAAGGATTTACTGCTCATTTTTTCCTTACTAACAATACTTATTGCTTGTAAGAAAGAATTTTCGGATAATTTACAGGTAAAAAATTATTTGACTAAAGAAAAGACATTACAGCATCAGCTTTTAAATGATATCTGGGTTTTAGAAAGCACTTCTGATACTCCAATTGATATACAGCTTTATAACCCCTCCCAATTACCAAACTTAGAGTTTCAACTAGTCTCTAGTAAAGTATTTGGACATACGGGTTGCAATAGTTTACATGGTGAATTTGAGATAGGTAACGGAAATATGCTTTCCATTCAAAATATTATTACTACAAAAAAAGCCTGTAGCCAATTAATGAAATTGGAGCATGAATTTTTAAACCAACTATACAGCTGTAAGAGCTATGAGATTAATGAAGGTAAATTATCTTTGTATAATGGTACAGAAAAAACACTCATCTTTAAAAAAGTAGATTGAAAAAATCTTTTTCAGAAGGAAATGGGAAGGTTTATTTAGTTACTTTCTGCATATTTAATTCTTCAAAAAAAATATCATAGTTAGGTACATCAAACTTCAGATTTGTAACTGTCAAATTATTATCCAATACAAATTGCAATGTGCCAAAATCAAACCATGCATGCGTCTTATCCCATATAATTTCCCAAGTATTATAATGCCAATGTTTAAGTGTTGCAGAAAGTAATGGTGCTTGCTCAAAATTTATATGTAGCGTATTTTCCTTTTCGTAAACTTCGATTTTTCCATACATTGGGTCGTTATAAGTACCACAAAATGCAGCAAGTGCATGTGTTGGCTGTGTATTTTCTATTTTAGTTGCCTGTCTCTTGGCGATTTCTTTTTCACGGCGATTGTCTTTTCTACTCTTCTCCAAAGCTTCTTTTGACCAATCACGTTGATCTTTTTTAATAAATGCATTTACAATGTAATAGCTAAGCGGTGTGGCAATTCCTTCCATCGTATTTGTAAGTACAATTATGCCTAAGTTTTCATCGGGTACTAGCATCACCCTAGAATAAATACCATCATAACCACCACTATGGGTTACAATCATATTCCCAAAATAATCTTGAAGCCCCCAACCTAAACCATAAGCGTTAAAATGTCTTCCTGGTAAATTTTTCTTGGAAGTATGACTAACAACATGGCTATTATGTGGAGTCCAAAGGATATTTTGTTGAGTAGGATGTAGGATAGTATCCCCTTGAAATATACCGTTTGCTAATTGTAAATTTACCCATTTAGCCATATCGTTTACACTAGAAATAATACCTCCAGCAGCACCCATATTGTCCCAATTTACCCATTCAATGGGTTTAGCTATATTTGATAAAGGTTTGTGTGGTGTGGCATAATTTCCTTTTGCGGCTAATTGTTTGGTACTGGTAATGGTTCTTTCCATTCCAAGTGGCTTAAAAAAAGTTTCCTTTATGTAAATGTTCCAAGGTTTGCCAGTCACGGATTTAATGACTTCTCCGGCAGTAATAAACATAACATTAGAATAACCATATCCTGCTCTAAAGTCATAAGCTTGTGGGATATATTGAATTTTACGAATAACCTCTTCAGCACTTCTTTCAGATTTATACCAAATAACATCACCACTAAAAGTTCCCAAACCTGACCGATGACATAGCAAGTCTCTGATAGTTATATTGCTACTTACATAAGCATCGTACATAGCAAAATTTGGCAAATAAGTTTTTACCTTATCGTCCCAATTAATTTTCTGCTTACTTACCAGCACAGCTAATGCCGAAGCAATAAAAGCTTTTGTATTAGAGGCAATCGCAAAAAGTGTATGTTCATCAACTGCTTTGTTCTTATTTACACCAAGTGTGCCGTAACCTTTGCTTAAAATGGTTTCACCATCTTTCACTATTGCTATTGCCATACCGGGTATATTCCAATCTTGTTGTGCTGTGGCAATGTATTTATCTATTGTTTCGGTACTAAGTGGTTGGGCGGTTGCGGATAACCCAATAATTAGTAAATACAGCAGTAGTTTAATGTAGAGATAACATTTTTTCATAAGGTAATATTTATATGCAATTTGTAAGTAAATTATCTGTGAATCAATAAATTATTAATTTTAAAAGAAAATACTAAAAATGCATAAGCTATTTTTAGACTTTGCCCATATCAGATTAGTTTTACCAAAATAAATATTTAAACTTTTTAAAATGACAAAGCATCTTTTTTTCATCCTACTATTTTTAAGTGTGAACATCCTTTCCTGTCAGGAAGCTAAAAGCCCCGAACGAACAGTAGTAAAAGCAAACAAAACCCATGAGGTGGAAGCAATAACTTATAATCCTGATAGTACTAAGGAAGTTAAGAATATTATTTTCTTAATTGGTGACGGCATGGGACTAACTCAGGTTTATGCCGGTATGACCGCTAATCGAGGAAAGCTTTACCTTGAAAACATGCCTTATATCGGTATGATTAAGACTTACTCATCTGATGCCTACATTACAGATTCTGCTGCTGGCGCTACAGCTTTTTCTGCTGGGAAGAAGACATACAATGGTGCAATTGGAGTAGATAAAGATGGTAAATCTATAAAAACCATTCTTGAAATTGCCGAAGAACAAGGCAAAGCTACAGGCTTAGTTGCGACAAGTTCTATTACCCATGCAACACCGGCGGCGTTTATTGCGCACCAACTCAAAAGGAGCATGCAAGAAGAAATAGCTAGCGATTTTCTCAATACTGATATTGATCTATTTATTGGAGGAGGAAAACAATTTTTTGCTAATAGAGGAGATGGAAAAGATCTTACAACAACTTTGAAAGAAAAAGGCTATCAAGTAGTATATTCTATGGAAGAGCTTGTACCTCTAGCTAGTGGAAAAATTGCAGCCCTTACAGCTGATGATGCCAACCCTAAATATTCTGAAGGCAGGGGTGATATGCTACCTCAAGCCACTGAAAAAGCCATAGAAGTACTTAGCAAAAATGAAGAAGGCTTTTTCTTAATGGTTGAAGGTTCTCAAATAGATTGGGGGGGACATGCCAATGATATTCAATATGTAATAGATGAAATGCTTGATTTTGATAGAACCATTGCAAAAGCTTTAGCATTTGCAGCACAAGATCAGCAAACATTGGTAGTAGTTACTGCTGACCACGAAACTGGAGGTTTAACTCTTAATGGAGGTAATATTGGTAGTGGAGAAGTTGAAGCAAAGTTTACTTCAGGAGGACATACCTCTGTTGCAGTTCCAGTATATGCATTTGGTCCTAAAGCCGAAATTTTTGCTGGTTTCTATGAGAACACAGCTATATTTGAGAAATTTCTTGAAGCGTATAAATTCCAACTCATAACGGTCTCAAATTAGTAAGATAGAATTATTCTTCTGATGAATAGATTTTTAAATACAAGCTTATTAAGTTATAGTGAGCTTGTATTTTTATCGAACATGATTGAGCTTTAAAAAAAAGAATAACTTCTACTTATTAGTTATCCCTTTTTCCTAAAAAAAGGTTTACCAACTTTAATTGCAAAAAAAATAATTTAATCTAAATCGAAAACAATAAGGAGACCAAAAAGTGTGATAAGTTATACAGAAAAAAGATATATGAAGAGTGCTATAAGTAAATTGGATCGTGAGTGGGAATGTTCTTGGTGCAAGAGATGAATGAATGTTATAGTAAATATTGAAACTCATCTATTGAAAAAGGTTTAACCATATATGCAGAAACGGTTCGGTATTTCTCAGCTTTTTCTTTATCGATAATGTGAATAGAGCTTGTAAGTATAATAACCTTAACATCAGGCAATTGATGGAAAAATTCACGTTCGTAAATATTCAAAAATTCAAATCCATCCATTAAGGGCATTTGCAAATCTAGTAATATGAATGATGGCTTTACATTTGTGCCAGAAACAACATTTTTCATATAAGAAATGCCTTTGGCACCATCACTTATCGAAACCGGTTTAAGATTAGGATAAACTTTTTCAATCATCCTATTTACGACCAATATGTCAATTTCACTATCATCAATTATAAGATAGGTATTATTTGTAAATTGTTGCAAGATATTATTAGTTTAGTATCCTTCAATTAACCTTGTAATATACTGTATATTTTGGATATAATTGTTAATTTTTACCATAAAAAGTCTATTAATTACTATGTATTTGCGAATATCATGAAATAAATACTCTAAAATACCTAATAATGAGTTCAAAAATTACATTAACTGAAAATAGTTGCATTTATTTTTAGGTTAAAATATAAAATAGGCGCTAAAAAAAGGTGCTTTAAAAGAATGTATGTACTTTGTTATGTAAGATATATTTTTGTTTATTATAAATTACTTGTGGGCTTT
>JBCDJE010000290.1:0-5903 GCA_038748185.1 Bacteroidota bacterium | reverse complement strand
TCAAAATTGAAATTCTAACTTAAATGGCTTCTAAAAAGTAGCGTATTGCAAACTACGCACGTAAAGGGTTGAGGATAAAAATTTGAAAAAATAACACTAGTTATAATTGTTAAGAGAACTTAGATATGAGCATAAACCTGAACAGGAAACAAGTATTATTACCAATAGCTTTTATTATACTATCAATGAGTGCTTATAGTCAAGGTAGAGTCTATCTCATCACCCTTAAGCCTAATCAGAATATAGAAAAAGAATTTTATGTGTCAGAGGTAATTGATTATCGACCGAATAAAGAAAATATTGGTATAGCATACAAAGGACTATTTAACGACAAAGTACCAGCAAAATTCGGTGAAGATTTCGAAATTCATCTGACAAAAACTTTCAAGGCTTTGCTACCGAGAAGCGAAACAAAGATACCGTTAATTGTTAGGGTAAGAAAATTGTTTGTTTCAGAACAAGAATCGCATTTATATGAACTTGGAAGATGTGAAGTAGAACTGGAGTTCTTAAGGCGTAAAGATTCTGCACTTTATACATTAGGTTCATTTTCATCAATTACAGAAAAAAAAGGCCTTGATTTGACTGATACACATCATAAGAGAATTGTTGAAGCACTAATTGATTGTATAGATCAATTTTCAAATTCAGATTGGACAAATAGAAGTGGAGAACTTGTTATTACTGATAATAAAGAGATTAAATATAATTTTGATGCCAAGATACCATTGAACCAAGGACTTTACTTGAGTTTTAGCAGTATTTCTGACAATACTCCAATAAATGATATTGAATACGATATAAAGCTAATTAAGCAAACAAAAAAAATTGAACGCTATCAAGTATATCATAAAGGCACAAAAAAAAGAGTTAAAGATATTTTTGGCTTTTCAGATGGTGAGTTTATATATCTCAATGCTTCCTCATTTACTAGTAGTAATTACTATGTTAAATCAAAAATGATTGGCCGATATATCTATTTTGAAGATGAATTTCATTTACCTGAAATGGGACTAACTTTAGGTATCATTGGAACGCTAGCTTCAACGGAATATAGGGGTATTATATTAGATACAAAATCGGGGATAATCAAAGTACTTACTATAGAAGACATGAAATTGTTTCTGAGCAATGAACCTGAACTATTAGCTAGATATAAAAAAAGTGATAAAAGTATTGAGATCGTTAGAGAAATTATATCAGAGATGAATATTGCAGCAAAGTAAAATATAGCTAACGCTCTTCTAAGACTATGAGCACACATCTTAGGAGAATAAATCAATATTCTAATTCAAAATTTATTAATAGAATTTTGGAAAAGGTCGATGCTAAATCTTTGAGAATAAAAAGAATTAGTAGTTATGTTAAGAAGGGCTTCAAGAAAATTATCTCATAAAGAGTTAGGTTGATTTAACTGCTCAAATAAAGTTTCATTGAATTGTGAAAGAGAATGTAATTTTAAGTGTGCCGCTTGAAACTTAGCTTGATTAAAATTTTCTGGTTCAGGTACTACAATGGTTTTCATTCTAGCAGCCAATGCAGCTATCATCCCGGTGAATGAATCTTCAAAAGCAATGCAATCTTGTGGATTTACATCTAAATCTTTAGCAGTAGCTATGTAAACTGCCGGGTGAGGCTTTCCATAGGTTTCATCCTCGGCTGAATGTAACACTTCAAAAAAAGAAGTAATATTTAAATGTTCAACTATCTTTTTTATTAAAATCATAGGAGAAGAAGAGGCTAGGCCAATTTTTAATCCCTTTTGCCTAAAAAAAGTAAGGGTAGTTAATACCCCTTCCATAGGTTTAGCTACTGCTTCTACTTCTTTCATAAACTCACTAAAAATAGCATCTTTTACATCTTCAAGGGACGTATTTTCCCAAGGGCTTTTTGCATACCAGTGAGCTACTACTTCATCAATGCGAAGCCCCATGGTTTGTTTACATGTTTCCGGAGTAAGGTGAAGCCCAACTTCTGCAAAAACCTTTATTTCAGCACTTCGCCAAAGTGGTTCTGAGTCAATTAGTAAACCATCCATATCAAATATTACTGCTTTTACTCCCATGCTTATTTTTCTAGTTTTAAGTGTCGCGGTATTTTATCTTTCAATCTTTGATCGTGCGTAGAAATTAACAAGGTGGCATCATATTTTTGCGCTTGTGTAGCTAGAATGTTATAAACAGTTTCACAGTTATCATCATCTAAGCTTGAAGTAGGTTCATCTGCTAAAATTACAGAGGGTTTATTAAGCATAGCTCGAGCAATACTAAGCCTTTGCGCTTCCCCTTGACTGAGTTGAAATGTTTTTGCTTTTAGCTTATCTGCGATATGTAATTCTTCCAAAACCTCTTTAACACGCGATAAATCTCTTTTTTCTCCTGCAAAGTATTGCGCCATAAGCATATTATCTTTGACAGAAACAGCATCAATCAGATGTGCTTTTTGAAAGATCAGCCCTATGTTCTGACCTCTAAATTTATCTCTCTTAGCTTGTGACATTTCGAATAGCTTTGCATTGGCAATAGTTATCTCACCGCTTTTAGGTTGTAGTATTCCTGCCAATAAGTGCAATAAGGTAGATTTACCACTACCTGAAGGACCGAGCATCAGGCAAAATTCTCCTTGAGATAAATGCCACTCAGGGAAACGAAGGATACGCTGGTTGTTGTAAGAGGCACTGAGGTTTTTAATAGCTATCATTTTTATTCTGCTACCACCTCCTTGGCTTCTTTCAAGTTATAAATGAGACCAGTTTCACCATCGTTTAGACTGAGAATGCCCTTAAAAGAAACTTGCTCATCAAGTTTATACTTACGTTGGTCATCTACAAAAACTGCCATTACTGTTTCAATACCTGCACCACCACAGAAAAAACAACTACTATAAGGCAAAGCAGAAATAATAATGGAACCATCTTCAGTATCCATAGGAAGTACATAACCCTTTAAAGTGATTTCCTTACCAGCAAGGGCTTGGGTTTGTTCACTAAATTTTGGAAAGCCAATCTTGGTATTATATACTTTACTATACTTCTGGTACCAATCAATATCAGAGAGCGTCGTCCAGATTTCCCTGCCTTCTTGTGCCTGAGTTTTGCCAATGAATAAATACAAGCACCCAAAGATTACTAAAAATTTTAATACATGCATACTGTAAAAATACAGGGCATCCTATGATTTTACAATGACCTCCAAGGGGAAAAAGTAAATTAAAAATGCTGACATAAGAAAGAAGTCTTATGAAAAGAAATAATCTGTATAATTGTGGGCATAAATTATTAGAAGTCCTCCTTATGAAGAAGCTACTAACACTACTTACTCAACTCTTTTTGGTTTTGCCTTTACTGGCGCAAAATAGAATGCCTTATATTTTGCCGATGCGTGAGCGTGCTAAAATACAAGATGACTTGTTGGAGGATAAAATCAGATCTGTATTACCGGCACTTATGGATAGAACGGGTATTGATATGTGGGTGATAATTGCCAGAGAATACAATGAAGACCCTGTGATAAAAACGATGTTACCTGCTACTTGGCTGGCAGCTAGAAGGCGAACAATATTGGTATTTTCTAAACCAAAAGGAACAGAAGAAATTGAAGCTTTGGCAGTAGCGCGCTATGATGTTGGAAGTATTTTTAAAAAATCTTGGGAAAAAGAAAAACAACCTGATCAATGGAAAGCTTTATTAGAAATTATTGCTGATAGAAATCCTCAGAAAATTGGTATTAATAAATCGGTACATTTTGCTTTAGCAGATGGGATTACCGCATCAGAATATGATGGATTGATGGAAACACTTCCACAGGAATATAGAAATAGAGTAGTTTCAGCAGAGAAATTAGCTATTGCTTGGCTTGAAACAAGAACACCAAGAGAAATGGCTATTTATGAACAAATTTCTCGTATTGCGCATACGATTATTGCAGAAGGTTTTTCTGAGAAAGTAATCCAACCGGGGGTCACCACTACTGAGGACGTAGTTTGGTGGTTTAGGGAAAGAATTAGAGAATTAAAGTTAACTACTTGGTTTCATCCGACGGTCGATCTTCAAAGAAATGATCCCACTTCGGAATTATATGCTTTTAGTGGTAGGCCCGGGTTTAATATTATTCAGCCCGGTGATCTGCTTCATTGTGACTTCGGTATAACTTACCTAGGTTTAAATACCGATACACAAGAATTAGCTTATGTATTAAAACCCGGGGAAACAGCTGCGCCAGCATTTTTAAATGCGGCATTAAAAGTAGGAAACAGAGCACAAGATATTCTTACAGAGCAGTTTCAGACTGAAAAAACAGGTAATCAAATTCTTGCCAATGCTTTGGAACAAGCAAAAAGAGAATCGAACAGGATAACTATTTATACGCATCCTATTGGCTATCACGGGCATGCTGCAGGCCCTACTATAGGAATGTGGGATAACCAAGGAATAACTCCTTTTAGAGGGGATTATCCACTTTACCCAAATACAGCATATTCTATTGAATTAAATACAAAAGTTTTTATAGATGATTGGAAAAAAGATATTAGGATAATGCTAGAAGAAGATGCTTTTTTCGATGGTGAGGAAGTAAGATATATTGATGGTAGGCAAGAGTCTTTGTTATTAATACCGAGACAAGTAAACCATTTGGGGAATATTAAGTAATGAAAAAAACTATGCTTTCAATTCATCATAAAGGCTAAATTTATACATAAGTAGAAAGTATTGAAAAGTTGATATCTAATGGACATCTCGATAAGACCAATTGAAGAAAGAGATTTTGCAGCTATACTCAAACTGTTTAAAGAGTTTGCATTATTTGAAAAACTTCCTGAAAAAATGACCAATTCGGTTGTACAGATGATAGAAGAGAAAGAGTTTTTCATGGCTATTTAGCAGAAGATAGCAAACAAGAAATCGTAGGATACGCCACATATTTCTTTTCATATCATACTTGGACAGGAAAATCATTATATATGGATGACCTTTATGTTAAGAGTGATTTTCGTAAGCAAGGAATCGGTAAGAAGCTATTAAATACTGTAATTGAATTTGCCAGAAAAAAAAATGTAAAAAGATGCGTTGGCAAGTATCTAACTGCAATAAAAATGCTCAGAAATTTTATAAAAATATAGGTGCTACCATTGATGATGTTGAGCTAAATTGTGACTTAATGCTTTAATAGAGTGCGTTTAAGCACTATAAATTAGTCTATCTATCATCCTACCAATTTACTTTTACTCGTCAGGAACTTCTTTTTTTAGTTTACTAAGATCTCGTATTCGGTATAGATAAGAAAGACTTATGCCAATTACTTGATTAGTTGATCCTGTAGGAGCGCCATCAGTGTCTCTATCGATAATATTATTTAACCCCCGAGTTAACCTGCCTTCAATTTGTAATGTACTCCTTCCAATATTAATTGCTAAACCTGCACCAGCCGAAATGCCGAACTCAAAGCCAATAGCTGTATTATTATCATAGACGTAGCTTGCTGTATCAGTAGGAAGTACATTACTACTCGTAGAATCGGTGCCCATTAGAAAGCTGAGGTGTGGTCCTAAATTAAAGAAAACATTTATTTTTTTCCCGCCGACATAAATATGTGTAAGAATGGGTACTTCAATATAATTATACCTATAAGTTTGTAAACGATTAAGTAATTCTTCTGGCTCACCAGCTCGACTAAAGTCTTCCGTCCAACCTTTTTGTACATAATTGATTTCAGCTTGTAGACCTACGTTGGGATTAGCAGAAATCTTCATCACTGCTCCCATAGTTAAACCGGGTAACAAAGCAAAATTGAGTCCGGCATCAGGATCGAAATTTACTTGTGAAAAATGATACTCACTTTTGAGTCCTACGGAAATTTGTGCATAGCTTTTATCACAAACGATATAACTGAAACCGAATATAAAAG
>JBCDJE010000289.1:0-5916 GCA_038748185.1 Bacteroidota bacterium | reverse complement strand
GGCGGAAAGCCGCATCCGCCATGAGCGTCTCCCACTTCCACTCCGCCGGCCACTGTCGTGTGCAGTGGAACTCCTCGTCAGTCCAGATGGACACCAACATCTTGCGGCCTCTGTAGACCGCCCGGTCCCGGTGCTGTAGTGCTTATTGCAATAAAATAAAAAAACGGCACCTGATTCAGGTGCCGTTTTCCGCAGGAAGCATTCCGATAAGATACCGGAATGGAAATTATATGGCATTAATAAAACTTAATCCACATTGTCGTGCAAGAAACGATTGTTTCCTAAAACCTCATTATCATCATCTAATTGATAACGAGAAACATTGCTTTCTGAAGAATGGGGATCATTCTTTAATTCCACTCCTCTTCGCAAGTAGGCAGGGGTTTCTTGTTTATCTTTCAATTCTTCGTTACTCATTTCTTCTACTGATCTGAGAGCGCCTAATTTTTCATTTCGCTTCTGATATTGGGCTTCCAGTCTTTTTTTTTTCTGTTCTTCAGTTTCTTCGTTTACAAGTTCGTAGTCACCATCGAGTTCAAAAACAATCTTTTCCTTCTCAGCTTTCTTCCTTAGAAATACTTCTATATCTTCATCATCTTCTTCTTTTTTATTATCGAAGAAATCTTCTGAAAGCGCATTTTCTCGTAATTTTACTTTACTTGTTTCAAGATCAATTACTTTTTTTGCGCCTCTTTGCTCATCTTCGTCGAAACCGGTAGCGATTATGGTTACGTTTATACCATCGGCAAGTGATGCATCAGTAGCTTGTCCAAAAATAATTTCTGCATCTTCGCCTGCTTGTTCTTGTACATAGCCGGTAATCTCTTCCAATTCATCCATTTGGAATTCATCTTCATTCCCAACTACAATACTTAACAAGATATAACTTGCTCCATAAATATTTGTATTATTAAGTAAAGGAGAAGTAATTGCTCCTTCTGCTGCTCTTCTTGCCCTGTTTTCTCCCTCAGTAGTGGCAGAGCCCATAACAGCAGCACCAGAGTTTTTCATTACTGTTTTTACATCTTCAAAATCCACATTGATATTTCCCGCAACTGTAATTATTTCAGCAATAGATTTTGAAGCTCTACTTAATACATTATCAGCTTGGCTAAATGCTTCTTTCATTGTAGCTTTCCCATAAACTTCTCGCAATTTATCATTCAAAATAACCAATACTGTATCACAGTGAGCGCGCAACGTTTCAATGCCTTGATCCGCTCTTCTCGATTTTGGTTTTCCTTCAAAACCAAAAGGTCTTGTAACAATTCCAACAGTAAGAATGCCCAAGTCTTTAGCAATCTCTGCAATAACAGGAGCTGCACCAGTACCAGTACCACCACCCATACCAGCAGTAATAAATACCATCTTTGTATTGTCTTCTAAAATCTTTCTGATTTCTTCTTTAGATTCAAGCGCAGCTTTCTCTCCCACTTCAGGATTTGCACCAGCTCCTAAGCCTTCAGTTAGGTCGGTACCAATTTGAATTTTGTGGTTTACAGGACTGGTTTCAAGTGCTTGCTTATCAGTATTACAGATATAGAATTCAACTCCGTTAATACCTTGACGAAACATATGGTTTACAGCGTTTCCACCACCACCACCAACACCTATTACTTTAATTATGGATTTTTCATCTGACTTTGGACCAATCCATTCATGTGTATTTGCTTCCATTTTAAAAAAATTATAATATCCTAAAAATCATTTATAAACTTTTAATCCTTTTTTGCAGGTTCAATTTTAATACATAGACTTATCATCAAAATCATCGATAAGTAGGTCTTTTGTTTTCTTGAGAATAGAGCTAAATAGTTCGCCACTCGAAAGTCTTGCTGCTTTCTGTTTACTTTTATATCCACCAGCAAAAACTTCAGCGTCTCTATCATCAATTGATTTAAAACCAGCTAGTACCAAGCCTATTGCAGTTGAAAAAAGTGGATTTTTCACTTCTTCAATTTTACATTTTCCCAGATGTTCGTTCGGGTATCCTATTCTTGCATCTAAACCCGTCTTATATTCAAAAAGCTGCTTAAGGTTTTTTAACTGTGAACCTCCTCCAGTAATCACTATTCCACCTGCCAGCCTGTTTTTATATCCAGAGCGTTCAATTTCCAACATCACTAAATCTATAATTTCTTCCATTCTGGCTTCTATAATGTAAGCTAAATTTTTGATAGAAATTTCTTTTGGTGGTCTGTTTCTAAGCCCCGGTATTGATACCATTTCATTTTCTGCCGTTTCTGCTGCTAAAGCACTCCCAAATTTTACTTTCAACAATTCTGCTTGATTTTGCATAACAGCACAACCTTGCTTAATATCTGAAGTAATGATATTTCCTCCAAAAGGTATTACAGAAGTATGTCTGATAGTACTATCATAAAAAACAGCGATATCTGTTGTACCTCCACCAATATCGACCAATACAATCCCAGCCTCTTTTTCTTCCTCACTTAGCACTGATAAACTAGAAGCCAAAGGTTCTAAAATCATGTTTTCTATGTCAAGATCTGCTCGCTCAACACATTTTTTTATGTTCCGAATGGAGTTAGTATGCGCAGTGATTATATGGAAATCTGCTTCAAGTTTTATCCCTGACATTCCTACAGGGTCTTTAATATTTTCTTCATAGTCAACAGTATAATACTGCGGCATTACATGGATAATCTCTGAACCAGGTTCAGTTACAATTCTATACATATCGTTAGTTAAGCGATGTACATCTTCAGCAGTAATTTCATCATCATTGCTTTTACGCGTAATACTGCCATGATGCACTGTACTTTTAATATGCTTTCCTGCAATGCCCACGTTCACAAGCTTAACATCTGTTTTACTAGTTTCTTCTGCCTCTTTAATAGAGGCTAAAATACTCGATACAGTTTTACCTATGTTTCTTACCGTTCCTTCTTTTACTCCATCAGAAACGGCTTTACCTAAACCGAGCACTTCCAGTTTTCCGTACTCATTCATTCGGCCTACAATTGCACATATTTTTGTAGTGCCAATGTCGAGACCTACTACTAATTTGTCTTCCTGCATAATAATTGACATTTAATGATTAAAAGTATCTTGTTAGTATTACCGAATGATGTTGCTAAAAGCCTTACCAAAGCGGTGTTAATCGCAAAAACTTGGATCCTTACCGACAAACAATCTGTCCGTCGTACTGCACTTTAACAAGTCGATAAGCCCCCCAGCCCTTTTTGGGGACAATTTCATCGTAAAATATTTTCATTTTTTTGAGTTTCTTTTCAAATTCCTCAAATGTGCCAAACTGGAATAAATGTTGCCCAATTTGTGGATAAATTGTAACTTCAAAGTCCTTATCCACATCTAATAAAGCTACTTGAGGATTCCAAAAATCATCTTGCTTGATATGTTGAATAAAATCACAAAAACGCTTTCCTATAGCTGTGTCTAAAAACCCTGTTGTCATAAGGCTATCTGCTCCTACTCCATTAATAATCATGACCCTTGCTGAAAAATTTTCAGAGAGCTCAATCACTTTTAAGTCTTTGTTTAGATAAGCACCTCTACCACTTTTGCCCATAAGCCGAGCAATAGGCTGCTCTTGTGAAATGTCAATTACAATATTACCTTTAAGGTCTCGCGAAACTTGTGCATCAAGTATAAAGTCTTGTTGCTTAAGAGCACTTTCTATTGTTTTTAAACCCAAATTATTTATTTGGTTTATTTCAGGGTTTTCGAGTTTTAGACTATCTATAATTTCTCTTACATTTTCTTCACTTACAAAGTAGTTCCCACTATCGTCATCCACATTAATAATAATGGTTTCATTACCTAAAATAGGAAGACGGTAAAAAATATAACCTGCTGTTATGAGTACTAGGCTTGTAATTAATATGATATTTACTGTTGAAAGCTTTTTAGGTAATTTCATATTTAAAAATTTTATAATTCCACCTGCATAAATTCTTATGTTGCTTGTCCTTTATACATTTTCTTTATAGGCTCTACAAAACGGTCAATGTCTCCTGCACCTATGGTTACTAATAGCTCAGGTGGTTCATTCTCTATAAATGCTAGCAGTTCCTCATCTTTTAGCAGCCATTTTTCGCTGCATTTTATATCATTAAATATTAACTCTGAGTTTATCCCTTCAATAGGTTTCTCTCTTGCAGGATAAATATCTAGTAAGATGAGTGCGTCAGCAAGCGATAAGCTTTCTGCAAAACCTACAGCAAAATCTCTTGTTCTTGAATATAAATGCGGTTGAAAAATTGCAGTTAATTTCTTACTAGGATACAAGGCTTTTACACCTTGCAGAAAAGCTGCTATTTCCGTAGGATGATGCGCATAATCATCGATATAAACACTTTTATCATTATTTACTACGAAATCGAACCGTCGTCTTACACCTGTATAGGTAGCTACAGCTTTTCTAATTTTTTCAGGCTGTAAACCAACCGAAAGTGCGGCTGTAACAGCAGCAGCCATGTTAAGTAAATTATGCTCTCCAGGCATACTCAATACCAAATCAGTAACATCATCCATGGAATCATCTGCCGAATTATTAATTAAATCGAATATGACTCCTTGTTTGTGTTTCCTGATATTATCTACAGCATAGTCACCTATGCCAATTCCAAAAGTGCGAATATTGGTATTGGCTTGTAATTTTTTCACAATCTCAGGCGCAGCGCCTTTTTTAATAAAAAGCTGTCCCTCCTTTTTAATATTTCCAATAAAATCGATGAATGCTTCTTTCAAGTTTTTATCATTACCATAAATATCAAGATGATCCGGCTCAACAGAGTTGATTACAGCTATATCGGGATTGAGAGTTAAAAAAGACCTATCATACTCATCAGCTTCTACAACAAGTACTTGGTCTTCGAGTGCGGCCTTACTTAAAAGCAAGTTAGACTCAAAGTTTTTAGCAATACCTCCAATAAAAGCAGAACAAGGTTGCCCTGTATAATTTAAAATATGTGCTAACATGGAAGAAGTGGTTGTTTTTCCATGTGTTCCAGCAACTGCTACAGTAAAATATATATTAGAAATAATGCCTAAAACCGCCGAACGTTTCATTACCTCAAATCCTGCATCTCTTAAAAAATTAAGCTGTTTATGTCCTTCAGGTACTGCCGGCGTATATACAATTAAGCTCTTAGTATCATTTTCTAAAATGTCTTCCGGTATTAAGCTTACTTTATCTTCGAAATGTACAGAAATCCCTTCT
The DNA here is from genome assembly GCA_038748185.1 of Bacteroidota bacterium. GTDB lineage: Bacteria > Bacteroidota > Bacteroidia > Cytophagales > Flammeovirgaceae > Chondrinema. Next base: position 710 of record JBCDJE010000289.1, on the reverse strand, counting down.
TGCTCTAGGGTATCCGTTAATGTTGTCTGTACTTTATCGTAACCCCATGCTGATCTGCCATTGGCTTTGAACCAACGGGCAAGGGCACTCATACCTATCCCGCCAATACCTATCAGGTAAACATGTTCAATATTTTGCAGATTCTTTATCATAAATTCTTATACTCGTTTCAGTTTTTTATGAAGCTAATTTTACAATCTCTTTAGCTATATCATGAGCAGCATCCGGCTTCGCCAATGCCTTTACATTTTTAGCCATTTCCGCTCGATGATTGTCATTTTCAATGAGCGTTAAAATTTTTTCTTGCAAATTTTCTTTTGCTTGCGCATCAGGTAACATTAAAGCAGCCTCTTCTTTTACCAAAGCCAATGCATTTTTTGTTTGATGGTCTTCTGCTACATTAGGCGAAGGAATTAATAAAGACGGCTTGGCGGCTAAGCATAATTCTGAAATACTTAATGCCCCTGCCCTTGATACTACTACATCAGCACATGCATAGGCATAATCCATTTTACTTATAAAAGCATTGATCCAGAGACCTTCTACTTTATCGCTTTGCAACTGCTTTTCAATAGCATTGAAGTAAAATTTACCAGTTTGCCAAATAAGCTGTATATCTTTTTCTAATAATACTTTATATGTTACAAGTAAGCTTTCATTAATAGTTCTTGCACCTAAACTGCCCCCTATCGCTAATACTACTTTTTTTG
>JBCDJE010000288.1:0-5927 GCA_038748185.1 Bacteroidota bacterium | reverse complement strand
AATATCCATGTTATGGTAAATGCCATGCCAAAAGGACCGGTTAAAAAAGTTATTGCTTTGCCTAAAAATAATTTATTCGCACCAAACTTTAAGCCCTTTAATAAACCAAACTTTAATGTTTTACTAACAGCAAGCTTTGCTATTGAACTAGCTAACAAAACTCCTATTATTCTGGGCTTCATCTTTTCTTGTTTTATAAGCCTTTTTATATCTTTATTTAGTGTTTTACGTGTATAGTCGTGTGGGTTTATACCCATCTGGCTTATAAAATCTTGTAATTCTTGAGAAGACATTTTTTGCATAGAGTCCATAAGAATTTTAGATATAAGCATTATCTCAAGTTTACTGGAAGATTTGTCTGCTATATTTTTTATTCCTGATTTTTTACAAACCCGCTCTAAAATACTTCTGTAGGGCACTCCTTTACCTGTAATAAAGTTAGCAAAAAGATGCCCCCCATAGTTTTGTATTTCTGCAGCAATAAGATTCCAGTATTTTTTATGATCAGGGAAGTGTGCTTGTACGCGGTCGTAATGCATCAACTTAGCTTGTAGCCGTTTTCTCCCATTAGGCATCCTTGTGAGGTAATTTACAAGTACATCCAGTTCTTTTTGGCTGCTATATTGTAAAAATGTCAGATCGGGATCTGTTATGTGGGGCATTACTTAAAGTTTTGAATGTTAGATTTAGATTCAGCTTAAAGTATTTGGTTTAATTGCCCATGATATTGTTAGTAAATGTTAATAAACTAATATTTATTCACGCAATATTTATTCTTAGTGCTTCATGAAACCTGACACATTCACCTAAAACCTAAGGTATGTAAGAAATTTGAAACTTACTCACCGTATTGTATACAGATATTTTGTGCTTCAGTAAAAAAACGTAGTGCTTCATTTCCGCCCTCTCTTCCTACTCCCGATTGTTTCATTCCACCAAAAGGTGTTCTTAAATCGCGTAGCATCCAGCAGTTTACCCATACAATGCCTGTTTTAAGGGCTTTGGCAACTTTGTTAGCACGATTGATACTTTGTGTCCATACAGAAGCGGCTAGACCGTATTTTGAGTTATTCGCAAGAGATAAAGCTTCGCTTTCGTCTTTAAATGGTGTTAAAGTTACTACCGGCCCGAAGATTTCCTCTTGGTTAACCCTGCAATTTGCACCTAAATTTTCAAAAACCGTTGGGCTGATAAAATTACCCGATTTACATCGACCATTAACCTTAACCTGTTCACCTCCGGTAAGCAGTATGCCACCTTCTTTTTTAGCCAAATCGATATAATTTAAGATTTTTTTGGCGTGATCAGGTGATATTACAGCGCCAATATCAGTAGTGGGCACTAAAGGATCGCCCAGCTTTAGATTGGCTACTTTTTTTATGAACTCACTTTTAAATTGTTCATAGCATGTTTCATGTACAAGTATCCTTGCACTACATAGGCAAATCTGTCCTTGGTTAGAAAATGAGGCGCTCACAGCCGTATTAACTGCTTGAGTAATATCACAATCTTCAAAAACAATGAATGGATTCTTCCCGCCAAGTTCTAATGAAACTTTTTTAAATGAATCGGCACAAGCAGTAGCTATTTTTTTACCGGTAGCCGTACCGCCTGTGAACGAAACCGCAGCTACATCTTTATGTATAGTGAGCGGTGCTCCTGCATTAACTCCATAGCCATGTATAATATTTAATACACCTTCTGGTAAATTGGCTTCTTGGCAGATTTTTGAAAATAAATACGCTGTAGCCGGTGTAAGTTCAGAAGGTTTTGCTACTACTGTATTTCCTGTAGCCAGTGCCGGAGCTATTTTCCAAGTAAAAAGATATAGAGGTAGATTCCAAGGCGAAATGCAAGCTACAACACCTAAAGGGTGTCTTTTTGTAAGGTTAATCGCTCTATGATCTGAAAAGTAAGCTTCATCAGTAGTGTGTAAAATAGCAGTGGCAAAAAACCTGAGATTAGCAATGGCCCTTGGAATATCAACCGTTTTTGAGAGGTGCAGTGGTTTGCCAGTATCATTGGTTTCTACCAATGCAAGGGTTTCTTCATTTGTTTCTATTAGATCGGCGATTTTTGACATAAGTGCCGATCTTTCCGCTACAGTAGTACGTTTCCAAGCGGCTTCTGCCTTCTTTGCTGCATTCACTGCTTTTATTACATCTTTTTCAGTAGAGTCAGGCAAGATTGAGTAAACCTCTCCGGTTGCCGGGTTACTATTATCAATGTAATTGTCGCTATAGGGAGCTACTAGTTCTCCTCCAATAAAATTTAGAATTTTTTCCATATCAAAAACGATTGGATAATATTAAATAGGCTTCAAAATAGTAAATATGTTTTTTAAAAGCCCATGAACAGTGATTTTGAGGCGTTACGCAGTTGAAATAAGTACCAACTTTACCACAGAACAATTCAGCAAATAGTAAAGAAGGGCTTACCATAACTAAAGTGATGATTTTTTTGCATAAAGACATAATGAAGCTCATTTGGTCTGCATGTATACCTTAGTTCAACATCTATGTATAGTTATTGAAGTCAACATTGTTTACAATCGTTAACACCATCATACGTTGTATTAGCTGAATAAAGCTAATACTTAAAATCGAAAACTAAAGCCAATTATTAGACTTGGAGGTATTGAAACAGGTTGGAAATTAAATCGATAATTTTATGACAAATAATTACAAAGTATTCTTAGTATTGTTGTGCTTATTTCTACCCAGTTATAGGGTTTTTGCCCAAGAAGAAGACTATGCTTCAAAATATTTTGATGAAGCTCCAAAAAATGAAAATACTTTAAATCCTGAACAACCACAAGGCTTTGATGATGCTTTTTTAACAAATGCATTTTTTGGTAACAACGATAGTTTGCAAAACTTTTTTAGTGGAAATATCGGCTTTACTCAAATAGGCGATCAACAATATGTAGGTATGAGACTTCAACCTGAGCTTGGGTTTGGGAAAATTGGTCTTGGCCTTGATATTCCTTTACTTTTTAATATTGAAGATGGTTCAATGCGTACCGAGGAATTTGAAAGAGGAATAGGAGCATTAAGGCTAGTGAGGTATTTTAGGTATGGCATAAAAAAACGTGATCCTCTATATGTAAGAGTAGGCGATATTACCGGGTCTTATTTAGGCTATGGTATATTGTTGAATAATTACACAAATTCAATTAGTTATGAAAGAAGAAAACTAGGACTAAACTTTGATGTACGTGTTGCTGAAATGTTCGGTTTAGAAGGTATTTATAGCGATTTAAACTTCACATCGCTTAATCTTTTAGCATTGAGACCTTATGTGAGACCCTTTGCAAAAACAGCTATTCCTATAGTCAGATCGGTTGAGTTTGGTGGAAGTTATGTAACAGATAGAGACCATACTTCTCAACTAGAGCTATCAACTGAAGAAGTTGAAGTGAGAAATAAGACTGTTTTCTTCAAAGAGGGAATTAATGCTTGGAGTGCTGATATGGGGGTTACATTTCTGAAAATTCCCTTTATAACTGTAATGGGAGCTGTACAATATGCAAAAATTCAGCAAAATCAATCTGACTCTCTTACAGCTTATTTTAACCAACAAATAGAAAGTGGTTCAGCTACAGGAACACCGCTTGAAGATGGTTACCAAGCAGGTGATGGATTAAGTGTAGGTTTAAATGCAAAGATTAATTTTATAGGAAACTTGTTAAGGGTAGACGCCAGAATTGATCGATTGTGGTATTCTGATCATTTTTTACCTCAGTTTTTCGATACAAACTACGAAATTAATAAAGATTTAAGAATGATTAATTTGGGTACTGCTGAGAAAATGAATGGTATTTACGGCGTGCTCTCTGCTTCTATTTTAGATAAAATAAGGGTAAGTGGTAGTTTATTAATGCCCGACGAGGTAAGTGAAGAGTCGCCTGCGTTATTACAACTCAATGCAGAACTAATAAATCTATTTGACCATATTATGTTGAGAGCATCTTATATTAAAGGAGGACTCACTCAAATTAGTGATATTACTACGCTTGACGATCGCTCTTTAGCAAGTTTAAGATTAGCGTACCAACTCAATAAATTTTTGGTAGTTGGTGCTGATTACCAATGGACCTACGCTTTACAAGAAGACGGGCAATTTAAAGCTGATCATTATTTTATGCCTTACTTCGGGTTTAACTTTCCATTAGGTCGGAACAAATACAATGATAAAGAAGTAAGACTTGATAAGTAAGCCGAAATCTATTTAATTTTAGCCTGCGATATTTGGCTAAAATAAGAACTAGACTCATTTAAAATTATTAGGAACACGGCTTAAGTCTCCCAAACTTGAAAACCTCTATAATACATGGGGGGCTGTTACATTATCCTTTCCAATATCTTGTGAAATATACTCTCCTTAAACATCCTGCTGTTGAACCTGAAGGAGAATTCATCCAGATAACCCCTTATACATTTTTCACTCAGGAGATGATGGATACCCCAGATCCTATTTTTCAGGTTCATGATATGTATAAGTAGTTTCTGAAAATTACGCTTTTTTTGCGAGCGCTTTTGCACCAGTTTCTTTAGGTCAGTAGGCAGGTAACCTGACCAATGCTCTGTCCTGACAGAGGTATCCTCATCTATGTATCTTTCAAATACCTGTTTTAATTGCTTATTGCAGTAATTCTCTATCGACAGGGTTCGATATACCCTTTTCCGCTAGTGATCAAAAACTGTATGTCAAAGGCCTTCACCTAGGGAAACTTCAGCTTACGGAACAGTGTGTGGTCTATCACCGACTCGTCGCTTGCAGCTGCATATTTGCAGCATTTACAGCCTGAGTGTCCTTTTTTCTCTGATAGATACTCCCACAATCCTCATTAGTCTGGAAATGATAATAGCACGTTTTTTTCTTTATACTTTTGAACAGCATAGTATCGATTTACTTTTGATACTAATGTAAAAAAGCAGGAAGTAACTTATTTACAAGTTCCTCTAAGCCGATAATCCTAAAAAAACTATTAATTATATCTACTTTTCTGCTAAAACAGACATTCCACTTCTTCAAAAAAGTGGAATGTTTACAATCTAAAAATTAGTCATAACTTAATTTGTAGCTCTCACTTGTACATATTTATAGGATTGAATGCTTAAAAGAGCCATAAAATCAATAAACTTATTGACCATCACTAGGAGGTGGAGGAGTAATCATAATATGCGCACGGTGCGTTCCAGGATCCATAATCCAAGGGCCTCCGGGTACGATCGGTCGCTCAGGTAAACCGGTACTTGCCGAGGTAGCCCAAGGGATATAAACTACATACCTTAGCCTCGTTCCCTCAGCTTTACCTGTTTCAGCATCAAAACATCCCTCGTCACCATTCAATACATGAAGTGTAGTAGGTTCTTCAGGCATTTTTAATTTACCTGCTTTTACTTCTTCTTCTCTGATATCGAAAACCGCCTGCGCATTTTTTCCTGCTGCTTTTAAAGCTCTGCCACGCGCCATAAATGTTTCTAAGTCTTTATGGTAGCAGGCAACACTAAATCCATTTTTGGCAGGGTCGTCCGCTAAACAGATTAATTCATTACTGCCTTCTTTTAGTGTAACTACTTCTCCTTTTTCATTGTAACCAAGTACTGTAGCATTTGCACGATTTTCTTCAGGTGCGGCTAAAATAGCTCCTTTTATTTGTGCTGTTTTGTCAGGAATAGTTTGTGCTAACAATGAAAAAGAGTATGACACACATAAAAAAATTAAATAAATAGAAAGCTTTTTCATAAAAAATATTTTCAGTTAAATAAAGAAAAAAATTATATTATTTTGAACACAGTTAATTTAGCTTTTTTGATTTTTTTCTATTGTAAAATGTTTTTTGTAAGTTAAACTTACAAAAAAATAGCATGATAAAATTTATTAAATAGATAAATATTACTTCAATTTAAAATGCTTTTTTT
>JBCDJE010000287.1:0-5932 GCA_038748185.1 Bacteroidota bacterium | reverse complement strand
CCGATTCCCTTATCCCTGAAGAAATATTGTCGTGATAAACTTTTTCACCTATTTCTATTTCATTGATATCTAGGTTAGCTCCAGCTTCAGAAATTATTCTTAACGTAGCTTCCATGATTTCCGGGCCGATGCCATCACCATGGGCAACTGTGATACTTGTTTTTTTAACCATAGTTTCGGTTTTCTTCTGAGTTTTAGGGTTCATAATGAGAATAATTAGTTTATGTTTTAAGGTTTAACCTTACCTCCGATTGAATGTTCAATTTCTTATAAAAAAAGGCGAATATATATCCGCCTATTTTTATTTATTATGAAAAGTGAAAATTATTTTTACATGGAGACATCCTCAAGTAATATGTCCGGATTAAGAATACCCTCGAATTCGTTCTGATTTATAACTTGTGCTTCGTATTGCACATCCATTTTTCTTAGTCTTTTGTACAATACCCTAATGTGATCTCCTATATTGATTAGTCTATTATTGTAAAGTTTTAAAAGTGCAACATTTTCTGATTCAGCAATTCTCTTTTGCATGTTTATATAATTATGTTCTTCAATAGTCATACTTACATATAATGCTGAAGTTGCTGTGTTTTTTCCAACATTCACATATTTGTTATAATCTGCTTGCATAGCCGGCATGTTAAACTTTCCTTTTATACTGTGTTTTAGTGGATTATAACCTCCTTGTTCTTTAATAAACCTTTTTAGTTTATATATGTGATTTGCCTCTTGAGTAAGCACATAAGAAAATACAGGCATATCCCATTTTTCAAATAGGAAAGCGTTTATATCTTGCGTTAATCTTGCCTCTTCTATTGTATAAACCAAACTTTCTTTTTCAAGAGCGCTTAGAGGCTCATCAAAAGTAGGGTCGTTTGTTTTGCTTGACATTAGTGCGATAAAAAGGAATGGTAGCAGAAAAAATATCCCAAATTTTCTGCAATTACTAAGGTTTTTTATGAGTGTTTTCATATCTAACATGTGTTTTTCTGGTTAATTATGAAGCGAAATAAGAGATAGTGCTACCCTCTTACAATGATGGTTATCAGAAGAAATGATGACTAAAATCACCTTTCCGAAGAGCGCATTTTAGTGAATTTAAAGCATGATTTTTATACCATTTTACTACAAATTTTCATAGATTAGAAAATAATTTTTTTAAAAAATTACCTTTTCACCTTCTTCTTTTCAAAAAATGCATAGAAAAATTATTCATATAGATATGGATGCATTTTTTGCTTCAGTTGAACAAAGAGATTTTCCGGAATATCGCGGTAAACCTTTAGTGGTTGGTGGTTCTAAAGAGCGAGGAGTAGTAGCAGCAGCAAGTTATGAGGCAAGGGAGTATGGAGTCCGTTCAGCGATGCCTTCGGTAGTAGCTTACAGAAAATGCCCTCATATTATTTTTGTAAAACCCCGATTTGAAGTATATAAAGAAGTATCCCAGCAAATTCGAGCAATATTTTATGAGTATACCGACTTAGTAGAACCATTATCATTAGATGAAGCCTATCTCGATGTAAGTGAGAATAAAAAAAGTATGCCTTCAGCTACTATTATTGCCAAAGACATTAAAGCTACTATTAAAGAGAAAACAGGACTTACAGCTTCTGCAGGAGTATCATTTAATAAATTTTTGGCTAAGATAGCTTCAGATATGGATAAACCCGACGGACTTTACCTTATTCATCCTAACGAAGCGGAAACATTTATAGAAAAATTACCTATTGAAAAGTTTCATGGAATAGGTAAAGTAACTGCTGAACGCATGAAAAATATGGGTATTCATAATGGTAAAGATTTAAAAGAAAGAGAAGAGTTTGAATTGATTAAAGGTTTTGGAAAAGCCGGTAGGCATTTTTATAAAATAGTAAGGGCTATTGATAACCGTGAAGTTAAACCGGATAGGATACGTAAATCATTAGGAGCAGAGCGTACCTACTCAACAGATATCAACGATGAAAAAGAAATGATTGAGGCTGTTGATAAAATCTGTGAAAAAGTTTTTGAGCGGATGACCTTGAGCAAAACTCAAGGAAAAACCCTTACACTTAAAATAAAGTATTTTGATTTTCAAGTAAATACTCGAAGCAGTACTCAAAGTTTTAACTTCGATTCATTGGTGGCTATTAAAAAAGTAGCTCTTGATTTGTTATACACACCTGATTTCCCCGAAAAACCGGTAAGATTGCTTGGTGTATCTATTTCAAACCTCCTAAATGAATCGGAGTCAAAACATGGTGTACAACTAGAAATCGATTTTAAAAAATGAAGAATTGTAGCATTTCGCTTGATTACTAATTTTTATTCAGTATAACTTTCCCTTTAGTTACTTTTTTATTCTGTTGTTCTTGAATTATTTTTCTTGAAAGTCGATGAAAACGAAAATATAACAGTATAGCAGCTATACCTAAGCCGCTACAGAAGCCCAACCATATACCAGCTTCATTAAATCCAAGATGAAATGAGAAAAAGTACGCAATGGGTAATGCCACACCCCAATAAGCTAGAAACGCCACATAAGTAGGTACTTTTACATCAGATAAGCCGCGCAGAGCTCCCATCATGGTTACTTGTACCCCATCAAAAATTTGAAAAATACCCGCTAAAGTTAGCAATGAGGCAGCAACTTTTATTACTTGTTTATCTGGTGTGAATGCTAGGGGTAACCAATTGCTAAAAGCAATAAATATGAATGCACATAGCCCCATAAAGGCAACTACCATATGGATAGATGTAATACCTGCTAGGCGCATCTCCTTATAGTTTCCTTCCCCCAACTGATTACTTACCCTTACTGTTGTAGCCAAGGCAATTCCGCTTATCATCATAAATGTTAAAGATGCCAAGCTAAGGGCAATTTGATGAGCAGCCAATTCTACCTCACCAACCCAACCCATCATAATTGTGCCCACTGCAAAGGCAGCAACTTCCATTGTTAATTGTAATGCTATGGGTAAACCCAATGAAAATAGCTCTTTAATAGAAGCAAGTTTCAAAGTGAATTGATAACGACTCTTTTGGTTGAAATCTGAAAAACGTGGCGAATACCATAAATAAAGGAATAATCCTACTGCTTGAAATATTCTGGAAATGAGCGTTGCCCAGCCTGCACCCATTAAACCCATAGGTTCAAATCCTAATTTTCCATAAATTAAAATATAATTTAAAATGATATTTAATAGATTGCTTAGTAAGGTGAAAACCATTGCTGGTTTTGTAATTGAAATGCCTTCGGTAAACTGTTTAAAGGTGAAAAATAACATAAGTGGCAACATAGTACAGCTTATTACTAAGTAGTAAGGAGTGGCCGCTACAGCAACTTCTTCAGGTTGCCCCATACTATGTGTAAAATGACTTACAATCCATAAAATAAAGGTTAATAAAACACCTAATAGCATATTTACCAATAAGCTGTGTCTTATGAGATTAGCTGCTTTTTTTTGATCTCCCTGACCGATTGCTTTGCCTATAAGTGGTGTTAATCCAAAGGCAAAGCCCATCCCAAAAATCATCACATTAGAGAAAATACCATTGGCAAAAGAAGATGCAGCTAAAGCTGTAGTACTTACTCTTCCTACCATCATATTATCAATTATACCGGTAAGCATTTGACCAGTCTGCGATAAGATGATAGGATAAGCCAACAGTAATGTCTTTCTGTAATGTGCTATATGGATCGATGAAATTTTCACCCTGCAAAACAAATACAATTCCTATCGAAAGCAAAACATTTACATTTGATAGGTCGTTGTAAAAATCGAATTTTAGATACTTATCTTACAGTTTATTATTTTGCAACATATGAGTAATGCAGAAGAAAAAATAGCTTGCCCAAAATGTAGTTGGGAACCTGATGGTAAACCATATTGGCAGTGCCACTGTGGCTGTATATGGAATACTTTTGAAACATATGGTAAATGCCCCGATTGTGGTTTTGTACACAAAAAGACACAGTGTATTGCGTGCAGCAAATTATCTCCTCATCCTGATTGGTACCTCGATTTGAAAGGTATAGACCTTGAATTAGAAAAAGAAGAAGTGGCAAAAAGCTAATTTTGTGATATTGTATTAATTATTCTTTGTTTGCCATACTATTAGTAAATAATCCGCTTTTTAAAAGCTTTTTTACCAATTTCAATAATTTCTGTGCCTTTAAGGAAGTCGAAAGTACTACAAGCATCTCTTGATACATTTATTAAAATATCAGGCTGATGTTTTTCGAGTGTTAAATCGGTAAGCTTATCTTGAGCGAGGTCAAAGGAATGGGTAAGTAAGTCAAAGAAACCGTACCTCTTTTTTTTGTTAGAAGTTTCTTGTTTTTTGCCATTTTTTTGTGTGGGAAATGCAGCATTTACAATTGTTTTTTCAGCTGAAGTATTTGCATTAACATTTACTACTACCAAGATATCTCCTTCATTTCTTTCAACTAAATCGACTGGGATAGGATTCATAATTCCCCCATCTATCAATTCAGTGTCACCAAACTGTGTGGGTGTAAATATGGTAGGAATTGCCATAGAAGCACGCATAGCTTCAAATAAGCAGCCTTCTCTAAAAACTAATTCTTTCCTGTTATGGATATCTGTTGCTACTGTTACATAAGGGATATTTAAATCTTCAATATTAATATCACCTACTATTTTTTTCATTTCATTTAATACTCGGTCTCCTCGTATGAATCCTCTGGTTGAAAAGGTGAAATCTACCAATTTAAAAAGCCCATAGCGATTTACGCTACAGGCCCATTTGGTAAATTCTTCTAACTTTCCAGCAGCATAAACTCCTGCAATGATAGCCCCCATGGAAGTTCCGGCGATAGAACTAATTGTATAATTGTTCCTTAGTAGTTCTTCAATAATGCCAATATGCGCAAATCCTCTTGCCCCTCCACTAGAAAGTACAAGGGCTATTGGTTGATTTTTTATCTTTCTTAATCTAAGTGCTTTTTTTATTAGTTGAGAGATCATACCATCTTGAATCATTTTTCGGCGAGCATCCTAAAAGACCTTCTGTGCCAATCTGTTATTCCAAAACGTGCAATTGCTCTTCTATGTTCTAAAGTGGGATAGCCTACATTGTGATCCCAGCCATATTCATGGTGTTCTACTGCAAGTTTTTGCATCAATTCATCACGATATGTTTTAGCTAGTACTGAAGCGGCGGCGATGGATGCAAACTTTGAATCTCCTTTTACAATACAATGGTGGGGTACTTTTTTGTATGCATTAAAATGCAGCCCATCGATAAGAAGTTGATCTATGGGCTTTTTTATTTTTGCTAATGCCCTATGCATAGCTAAGAAGGTTGCCTGAGAAATATTTATTTTATCTATTTCTTCAGCTGTAGCCTCGCCAATAGCCCAAGCAATAGCCTGTTCTTTTATAATTACTTTTAAGCGGTTGCGATGTTTGTAGGAAAGTTTTTTAGAATCCCGTAAACCGGGAAGATCAAAATTTTTAGGTAATACTACTGCTGCAGCTACGACTGGTCCTGCTAAACTTCCCCTTCCGGCTTCATCTAGTCCGGCTTCAACTTTATTTTTATCTAAAAATGCTTGTAATGTCATTCAAAAGCTATGAGAATATGATTCTTTTCTACATTATCGCCGGTTTTTACTTTTATAGATTTTACGATGCCTTCTCCGGGCGATTTAAGGACGTTCTCCATTTTCATTGCTTCTAAAATCATCACTTTATCTCCTTTTTTTATTTCGTCGCCTTCATTACAAATTATTTCTAAAATTTTTCCTGGCATAGGTGCCTTAATATCTTTCACTGTATTGGTGGAAGTATGATTTATTCCCATTTTTTCCAGTAATAAATCCATTTCGCTTTTAACATGGAGTATGACTGTTTTGCCGTTTATCTTTACAGTGAAAGTTTTCTGAGCTTAATCAGTTTATACAATTTCAGCAGTGAAACTTTTG
>JBCDJE010000286.1:0-5960 GCA_038748185.1 Bacteroidota bacterium | reverse complement strand
TGGTTATTTTTAAGCCTATTAGCTTTTAATTTTTCAAAAATAGTTGCCTCATTTAGGGTAAAACATTTTTATGAAGGTAGTGGAGTTTTCTTGAGCAATACTTATAATATTAAACTTCATTATTTAGGAATGTTTTATAACTTATTTTTACCGGGAAGCATCGGAGGAGATGGATACAAAGTTTACTTACTCAAAAAAAATCACGAAGTAAAAGCTAAACATTTAATTAGTGGAATTTTACTAGATAGGCTTAATGGACTTGCTATCCTATTCTTGTTAACTTGTGTGTTTGTTTTTTTTAGTACCTTTACAGAAAAAATATCCCATCTAAATCTTATTGTAATAGCTGGTGGAATTTTAGTTCTTCCTATATTTTATATTTTCTGTAAAATTTTATTCCCAGTTTTTAACAACAAATTTTTTATCGCATTGCATCTATCTTTATGGGTGCAATTACTTCAAGTAGTTTGTGCTATTTGTTTACTTTTTTCGTTGGGAATTTTTGAAAATCTTATGGATTATCTCACCCTTTTCGAAGTATCCTCTGTAGTGGCTGTTTTACCATTTACGGCAGGGGGTGTTGGCGCAAGAGAATTAGTATTTCTTTATGGAACCCAATACCTCAGTATAAATGAAGCAAGTGCTGTAGCCTTTACATTACTTTACTTTGGACTCACTGCAATTACTGCTCTTATCGGGCTACTTTTTTCATATAATATCGAAGCAGTAAGAAAGGTAAATAATGAAGCGCAGGGTTAATTCTACACAGAAAAAAACGTGAACAAAAAAACACAAAATAGATAGTGCCTCAAAACTCAAGGTTTATCGAAAAAAAATAAAGGTATATCGAAGCTTCAGAAATGTGAAGATCTGACCTTGTATATTTGTATCATATCAAAATAGGTGTGAAAACTATTTTGATTTAAGTAGGATATTTTAAGGATTATTTGGTTTAATTGTTAAAGCTAAGAGCTCACTCCGATTCGGGGTGAGTTCTTTTTTTATATAATACAGTTTATACAAGAAGATACTACGATATTAGAAAATAAACTGGCTCTACTCTTAACAGTTAAGATGAGGCATTGATATTTTTTATCTAAATTCGCTAGTATTTTTTAGTGAAGCCCTACTTTGCATCGAAACTATTTTTTTCATGAAATCATTGAAAATATCCAGTATACTCCCCTACATTATTAGTATTATTATTTTCTACTTAGCTACACTTTCTTACTTCTATCCTGAGTTAATTGAAAATAAAAGTTTAGGACAGACCGACATCGTACAATTTGAAGGCATGTCGAAAAGATCGGTAGATTATAAAAAAGCCAATGATGGTGAACAAGCACTTTGGAATGATGCCATGTTTTCAGGTTTGCCTGACTACCTTATAGCAACAGGAACACCTGAAGTAGCTCTGCAAACTATAAAAAAGTTTACCCGTGGATTACTCAACAAGAAAACATCTGCTCATTTGCTTTTTATGCATATGTTTTGTTTCTGGATACTTATGTTGAGTTTTAGAGTAAGACCTTGGCTGGCATTAGTTGGTGCATTGGCTTTTGCTTTCTCATCTTACAATATTATAAACATTGAAGCCGGTCACTTTACTAAATCTTGGGCTATTGCCTTTGCTGCTTTAGTACTTTCAGGGGTTCATTTGGTATTTAGAAAAAAATATCTTTTAGGCTTTGCTATTTTATGCCTTGGGCTTGCCTTGCAATTAGGCGCTCTTCATTATCAAATCACTTTTTATCTCATTTTTGTATGCCTCGCCTACTCAATTAGCGAACTAGTATATGCTATAAGAGAAAAACAAATAGCCGTTTTTGCAAAGCAAGCAGGAATTATGATTGCTGCCATAGCTTTAGCAGCCAGTACTGCCGTTGCAAGACTATGGATGGTACAAGAATATACACCATACTCTATGAGGGGAGAAAAACAGCTTAGTACTGTTGGTAAGAATAATGAAAATACACAAAAAGAAGAAGGTTTAACAAAAGAGTATGCTTATCAATGGAGCCAAGGTAAAATGGAAACTTTTACTTTGCTTATCCCTTATTTCTACGGTGGTAGTAGTGGTGAAGCTTTACAAGAAGGCAGCAATGTATATGATGCAATTGCCCGAGCTTTTGGCAAACAACAAGCAGATAAATTAGTTGGCATCGGACCAGTTTTACCTTTATATCACGGTGATCAAACCTTTACAGGAGGCCCTTTGTATATGGGAGCAATTGTCTGCTTCCTGTTTATACTAGCTATGTTAGTTTTACCCGATAGAATGCGTTGGTGGATGTTAGCAGCTACCATAATCTCTATGATGTTTGCTTGGGGAAAAAATCTCGCTTTCTTTAACTACTTCTTATTTGATAACATCCCAGGTTTCAACAAGTTTCGTTCTGTTTCCATGGCTTTAAGCATGACCATGATGATTATGCCACTTGCCGGCATAGTCACTGTACAAAAATTATTAACTACTCCGTTAAATGATGCATTAAAAAAGAAAATCTACATTGCCTTAGCTGCTACAGGTGGGATAGCTTTATTATTCGCAATATTTGGTGGAATGGGTTCTTTCAGTACGCCCAAAGATACCAGTTTTCCTCAACGCTTAGGGATTAACGATGCTACTGTAGCAGATAACCTTATAGATGCATTAAGAGATGATCGACTTGCCTATTTGAGAAAAGATGCGTTTCGCTCTGCAATACTCATCGTTTTAGCTGGTGCTGTTATTTATTTTGCCATGTTAGGCAAACTCACAGAAAAACTTACCATTCTGGTGCTTGGAGCACTCATGATTGGCGATGTCTGGTTAGTAGGTAAAAGGTATTTATATCCTGAACAATTTAAAAAAAATGCTGTAAAGCAAGCACATTCTAAAAGTGCAGCAGATGATTTTATACTACAAGATAAAGAGCTCCATTATCGCGTATTCTCTCTGGGAAGCTTTAGCCAAGAAGCGCAAACTTCCTATTACCATAGATCGATTGGAGGGTACTTTGCAGCTAAAATGATGCGCTATAATGACTTAATAGAGAAAAGGTTATTTCCTGAACAAAATACAATGATAGAGTCTCTGAGAAGTGGAAAGTTACCTGATTTTTCTCAAACACCTACATTAAATATGCTTAACGCTAAGTATATTAAATATGGTGATGATGCTAAACAGGTGATTAGAAATAATGCAGCTTTAGGAAATGCTTGGTTTGTACAAGAAGTAGCTAAAGTAAACTCCCCCGATGAAGCAATTGCTTCACTAGATAATTTCAACCCTGCACAAGAAGCTATTTTAAATACCGCTAACTTTAAAATCGATAAGACCAACTTTGCAGTAGATAGTACCGCCTCTATACAATTGACAAGCTACTCTCCAAGAAGAATCACCTATCAAAGTTCTAACAAACAAGATGGACTAGCCGTATTTTCCGAAATATATTACCCAGAAGGCTGGAGTGCTACAATTGACGGAAAAGAAATAGAAATACTTAGTGTAAATTATGTACTTCGCGCTTTAGAAATACCTTCAGGCAAACATGAAATTAAATTTTCATTTAACCCAAAATCTTATACTGTTGGAAGTAAAATTTCTTCTACTGGTGGATATCTCGTAGTACTCACAACTATTATATCACTATGTTTTACAACTTTTAAAGCGCTGAAAGAATAGCTTAGATTTTTTTTGATAAAACTGCAATAGTATCATTCATTGACGATAGATAGTTTTCAATCTTTCCCGATAGTAGTCTAAGATAAGCTTCATTTGAAAAGTCTATATCAGCGTCACCAATTTCGTAGGCTATCATCCCGAGCTTTGCGTATAGCTCATCATGGAGGATTATTGGACCTTTAGGTGTCATGGTCGCTAGTTTAGCCGCTGCAGTTAGTTGCCTATTTGCCCTTAAAATCGTTTTACGCTGATTTTCCCACTGCGGCTTAAAAGCAGGTATGCCTATTACTGCTATGGAAATTTTTAAAATTAATTTAAGTACTTTCATGGCAGTAAGTATTTCACCACTAAAATACCCTATATCGAAAGCTATTTTCTCAGAGGATATGTCCGATAATTTTTCTTCAAAACCTGAATAGCACATGCGCATCCAAGAAAAATATGCCTCAGGAAACTCAGGAGGAGGCATAATGTGGATTTTTGCTTTATCAGCAATTTGTTGTACCAATATTGTAGCTGCCACAGCATTCTCTGTTTCAGCTTTTAAGGCATTCATTTCACCTTTAACTTTTTCCAGTAAAGTGGGATGTTGGAAATTTATATAGTGATTCAAAAGCTCAAGGGCATTAAAATAGCTACCTGACCATGTGGTTTGATAGCCTGCTAAAAAATATTCTTTGATTAAGAGCATCTGTATAATTAGCTAAACTCTAAAGGTAACGGAGTTAAAATGCCTTTGTTTGATTATAAAAGTATACAGACCGAAAAGGCAATAGCTTATGAAATTTTTTTCTCGGAGTATTTCACATAAATGATAAACCCAACTTAGTTGTTTTAGCCTGCCCTTTTTCTTGATAATCCTTCAAGCAAATAGCTATTTTCATTATAAGTCAAAATGTAGAAACCCCTATTATTTAGGAGTTATTTATGACCAAATTTATTTTTTAGTGATCATAATAACCAATTCTGCCATTCTTTCTCTGTCTAATTTTTAAAAGTAAATTCATCTATTACCTTTGCAACCAATTTATGCATACGTGTAACCAACTATTCTAAAACATCTAAAATGCCAAAAAACTCAGATATTAAATCGGTATTGATTATTGGAAGTGGTCCCATCATCATAGGACAAGCTTGTGAGTTTGATTATTCAGGTTCTCAAGCCGCAAGATCACTTAGGGAAGAAGGGATTGAAGTAACCTTGATTAATTCAAATCCTGCAACAATTATGACCGATCCGGTAACAGCCGATCATATTTATCTGAAACCCTTGGAAAAAAAGTCCATCATTGAAATATTGGAGCAACATCAAATTGATGCTGTGTTACCCACTATGGGCGGTCAAACTGCGCTTAACTTGGCGATTGATTGTGACGAAGCCGGAATTTGGGAAAAATATAATGTTGAAATTATCGGGGTTGATATTAATGCTATACAAACCACTGAGGACAGAGAGTTATTTCGGAAAAAGATGATTGAACTCAACGTAAATGTGTGTGAGGGGCGAATCGCAAGATCTTTTTTGGAGGGAAAAGAAATAGCCCAAGAAATTGGGTTTCCTTTGGTCATTCGACCTTCATTTACACTTGGTGGTACAGGTGGTGGTTTTGTAAATGCTAAAGAAGATTTTGATAAGGCCCTTAATAGAGGATTGCATATGTCTCCTGTGCATGAAGTACTCATAGAAAAAAGCATTTTAGGCTGGAAAGAATATGAATTAGAATTGCTTCGAGATAATGCAGGTAACATTATCATTATCTGTTCTATAGAAAATTTTGATCCTATGGGAGTCCATACAGGAGATTCTATCACCGTAGCACCAGCAATGACACTTCCAGATACAGTTTATCAACACATGCGTGACTTAGCCATTAAGATGATGAATGGCATAGGACAGTTTGCAGGTGGTTGCAATGTACAATTTGCTGTTGATCCTGAGACTGATAATATAGTAGGTATTGAGATTAACCCAAGAGTTTCTCGCTCTTCGGCATTGGCATCTAAAGCTACTGGTTACCCAATTGCAAAAATTGCAGCTAAACTAGCCATAGGTTACAATCTCGATGAACTTAAAAATGCCATTACCGGAAACACTTCTGCCTTTTTTGAACCTACGCTAGACTATGTAATTGTAAAAATACCACGCTGGAATTTTGATAAATTTCAAGGGGTAGATAAAAAATTGGGCTTACAGATGAAATCTGTTGGTGAGGTAATGGGCATTGGCAGGAATTTTCAGGAAGCTTTACAAAAAGCTTGTCAATCTTTAGAAATTAAAAGAAATGGGCTTGGA
>JBCDJE010000285.1:0-5965 GCA_038748185.1 Bacteroidota bacterium | reverse complement strand
CGTTATGAGTTACAATAAAGCGCGCAACTGGCAATGAGATTATTTTTTGGCATATTTCTATTTGGAAAATTATTTTTTGTATTGTTATTAGGGAATACTTTTTCAACCCATGCCCAAAGGTTAAAATGGCAAAGATTAAGACCGGTTACCTTATTAGATGTAGGCATTATAGGCAATGCTTATAAGGGAGATCTCAATTCCAATTATAATAAGTGGTCAGGTGGCGGTAAAATAGGGCTTTTGTTTAATAAGAAGGAAAAAGTAAATGGTTCTTTACAGTTATCATTTCAAAATATAAGTGGGCAAATATTGAATTTAATCCCTAATGCTGATAATGAAGAGGCAATTTTTCCAAATACTTTCTTTAAATCGAATTTAATTACTGCTCAATATGCGATCAGGTACAATCTCATAAAAAAAGAAGCTTTTCATTTTTATCTTTCCCAAGGTATCGGGTTATTTCATTTCAATCCTAAAGATGTAACTAATGAAGCTTTAATCAATCAGGTTTCAACAAGAAATTTTGATGAAACATACACAAATATCTCTTTTTATTTGCCGTCTGAAGTTGGGGTTATTTTTTTACTTCGCAATGGTTACGGCATTGGTACGCAGTGTAAATTAATGCATCCGTTAACAGACTACTTGGATAATATTGCTGAATTAGGAAGTAACAAGGGGAATGACAATGTGCTTAGCTTCCAAATGAGCTTTTATGTTCCTTTAAGCTACTATACAAAAAATAAATCTCGAAGAAGATAAAATAATACTTACTATCCATCTTATAGTTTTATTTGTTTTAGTGAATGATAGCTAATACTAAAAAAACATTCCATCATCTGCGAGAAATAGATTTTATTTAGTACAAACCTTTTATATTTTTACCATCTTACATTTCATACTAAATAGTTTTCATTAGAAATGGAAAAAGCTAGTTTTTTTGAAGACGTTTACGAGGTAGTAAAACAAATCCCCAAAGGAAGGGTAACTTCATATGGAGCTATAGCACATTATTTAGGTGCAAAAAGTGGAGCTCGTATGGTAGGCTGGGCTATGAATGCCTCTTTTACACATTCAGAATATGTACCTGCGCACAGAGTAGTTAATAGTAAAGGTTTGCTTTCTGGTAAACATCATTTTAGTAGCCCCAATGAGATGGAAGATAGATTGAAAGAAGAAGGAATTAAAGTTAAAAATGATCAGATAATTGCATTTGATAAATACTTTTGGAATCCATCAACTGAATTAGCGCTTTAAGCTATTTTTCCTATTTTTTAGGCCTTTTATTTATGAACAAAGATGAACTATTCAAACAGATTATACAGAAAAAATCATTTCTTTGTATTGGATTAGATACTGATATTCAAAAAATTCCAAAACATTTATTAAAAGAGCCCGATCCCATTTTTGCTTTTAATAAACAGATTATTGATGCAACTGTGGATGATTGCATTGCATATAAACCCAATATTGCATTTTACGAAGCACTGGGTGCTTCAGGTTGGGAAAGTTTACAAAAAACCCTTGAGTACATTCCGGACAACTTGTTTACCATTGCCGATGCAAAAAGAGGGGATATTGGCAATACTTCTGGTTTATATGCTAGGGCTTTTTTTGAACACATGTCCTTCGATGCCATAACTGTTTCTCCCTATATGGGGATTGATTCAGTACAACCTTTCTTAACCTATCCTGATAAATGGACTATTTTATTAGCATTAACTTCTAATAAAGGAAGTGCCGATTTCCAAATGTTAGAAACCGAAAACAATACTAAATTGTATGAGCAAGTACTACGCAAATCTGCAGAATGGGGAACTACTGACCAAATGATGTATGTAGTTGGAGCTACAAATGCGGCTTATATTACACATATTAGAGAGGTAATCCCTGCACATTTTTTGTTAGTGCCGGGTGTAGGTGCACAAGGTGGGGATATGGAGGCGATATCAAAAGCAGGAATGAATAAGTATTGTGGCTTATTAGTAAATGCCTCAAGATCAATTATTTATGCAGGTGATGATCATAATTTTGCACAGAGTGCAAAAGCAGAAACCAAAAAGTTACAACAACAAATGCAGCTATATTTAGAAAAATATCTTCCAGCATAAGAACAAAGTTATATTACATTTATATAGGATGCGTTTAATAGCAAATGGATTTTAAAATTCATTAGTTTTTTTCAAATTACATTAATTTTTTTACCGAATAATCACAAACACGCCAGAAAATATGGCTTTACTACGCTTATTTAATCTTATTCTACTAAAGTTAATTATCCTTTTTCCTGGTTTTTCACAGCAATATGCCAGAGGCTTACATCAGCAATGGAATACAAATCTCAATAGGACAAGCATTCCACTACGAGAGTTGCATGGTTTTATTCCACGTAATGCTATTTCACCGATTTATCATTCTAACTTTTGGAATAAAAGACAGGCAGAAAATCAATTTTTCCCTAAAGAGCCTGTAGTAGTTGTTGTTGTAAAAAGTATAGAAAAGGCGTATCCTCTAAGTGTACTTACATATCACCAAGTTATTAATGATAAAGTAGCTAACATACCAATTGCCGTAACATATTGCCCACTATCAGGAACTATTAATGTATATGATAGACGGGTAGAAGCACAAGGAAAAACAAAAATTCTTGAGTTTGGCGTTTCTGGTATGCTGCGATTTGCTAATACAATAATGTGGGATCATGAAACGGAAAGTTGGTGGCAACAAGCTAATGGTAAAGCGTTGGTTGGAGATTTGAACGGTGCAGAACTAAGTCTTTTCCCTTTCATGGTGCTATCTTATGAGAAGTTTTATGAAAATTATCCTTATGGGTTAATAATGGACTATCATATAGATAAGGCGGT
Organism: Bacteroidota bacterium; assembly: GCA_038748185.1. Taxonomy (GTDB): domain Bacteria; phylum Bacteroidota; class Bacteroidia; order Cytophagales; family Flammeovirgaceae; genus Chondrinema. Next base: position 3,101 of record JBCDJE010000285.1, on the reverse strand, counting down.
AACCTATGGCACTACACCTTATTATCAGCATGATGATATTAGCAAAAATGTTCCGAATTTATATTTAGCAGAACCTCCATTAAAGTTAGTGCCTAGAGAAAAAGTAATAGTAACATCTTCTATGGGCGATCAAATTATCTATCCTGTGGATTTAGTGAAAAGTTTTGGTGTGTTAAATGATACGCCTAATAATAATTATGTTGCTATTTTTTATGCTAATGGAGTAGTTTCAACCCTCGACCAAAAGAATTTTAAAGATTCTAAAGATGTTGGCACTTGTGTAGTTTTTTCTGCATTTCATAAAACCAGAAGGTTAACCTTCAAGAAAAAAGACGAAGGTTTTATAGATGAGCAAACTGGTTCGGTTTGGGATATCACCGGTAAATGTATTCAAGGACCACTCAAAAATGATCAACTCAGGTTATTAAAATACCGAGATATGTTTGCTTTTACAGCACTTTCAATGTGGCCTGAAGGTAGAATTTTTGGAGAAAGTTACTAGTTAAGGAAATGAAAAAATCAACATTAATTTTTGTACTAATTACAGCCGTATTTCCTTTACATTTTTTGTTTGCACAAGATGAATGGGAAAACCTAGTGTTAAATCCTAGTTTCGAAGATATTGAAAAAGAAACCAATGGGCAGGCATATATGGAGAATGTAAAACATTGGTTTAATATAAATCAAAGAAAAAATACGCCACTATATGGTACTCCAGATCATATGTATGCTGCTCAACGGTACAATGGTACCCGTAGAAACGATGCATATTTCAAACCTTTTCAAGGTCTGTCAACTGCTGGAGTAATTACCTACATGCAACGTGTAAGAAATTATCGCGAATATATTTCAATCCGTTTGGCAAATGAAATGCAACTTGGTGGTACTTATGAAGTATCCTTTTACATCACCAACGGTAATCACACTGCTTTTGGGAATATAGGGACAAATGGATTTGGAGCGCTGCTAACTGAAGTACCAGTAGAGCAGTATGCTCACGAACCGCTAACAGAAAAGCCACAATTTATGTTGGATGAAATTTTCTACAGCAATGAATGGGAAAAAGTCACCTTTAAAATTAAAGCGAATAAAGCTTATAAATACTTAACATTAGGTAATTTTCTTAGAGATTATACCTTGAAAAAGAGATATTATTATTACGATGTAGATCCGCAGAGCTACTTTTATATAGATGATGTATCTGTTACCTTAGCAAGTGAAGAAGATGAGGTTGAAGAAATCCCTGCTGAAATAGTGACTGAACAGGTTGAAATACCGGTAGAAAAGCCTTTAGAAGGTAGGAATATAAATGTACAGAGCAGATTTAGGATAAGAAAAGGCAGTATTACTATAAAGGTATGGGATCGAAAAGAAGTTGATGGAGACATTATCTCGTTGAGGTATAACGATGAGTGGATTTTAAAGGACTATTATTTGCGGAAAAGAAAGAAAAAGCTAAAAATAGCTTATCAGAGTAATAAAGATAATATACTAATATTTTTTGCCCATAACCTTGGTGCTGAACCGCCTAGTACTGCTGCAATTTCTCTAAAAAGCGGTAAAGATAAAAGAGTTATGAATATCCAATCTGATATGAAATATTGCGGAGCCATTCAGCTTATTCGATAATAGATTGGTTTACCATATTTTCAAATTTCTCGAATAAGCCGGTATGAATACTAGGAAAAGTTTGAGTGAGTAGTACCGCTACAATTTCGAGTTGAGGATCAATCCAGAATGTAGTTTTAAAGTACCCTGTCCATCCATATCTACCTTCTGAAACCAGATATTTTGCTGTACTTGTTTTCGAAGTTATGGCAAAGCCTAGTCCAAAAAAATTAGAATTATTTGCCCCCATCTTAAGTGTTCCTAATTGATTGGTAGTCATAAGATTGATAGTTAGAGGGCTTAAGATTCGTTTTCCTTTATAGATGCCTCCATTTAAAAGCATCTGCCCAAATTTATAATAATCTTTGGCTGTTCCACATAAACCACTACCTCCCGAGTAATATGTTTTAGCGCCTACTATTGGGAAGTTATAGCTTTGAAAGCTGCTTGAATTATCGTTTATTGTAAGTTGGTTAGGTTTAAACTCTCCGTATACAGGTACTAACTTTTCCGATTTTTCATCGGGTAAGTAGAAGTGCGTATTGCCCATCTTTAGTGGTGTGAAAATCCTTTCCTGTATAAACTCATCTAACGATTGCCCACTAAGTACTTCTACTAAATAGCCAACCATATCTGTATTGAGTCCATAAGTCCATTTTTCGCCAGGGTGATGTAACAAGGGTTGAGTAGCCAATATTTTCATTTTTTCTGCCAACTGGGTGTTGGTAATTACAAAGGCGTCTGGTATCTGTTTTTTTTGGTAGAGAAATGCTGTTTTTTTGTTGGTAAACCCATATCCAATACCCGAAGTATGGGTAAGCAAGTGGCGAATTGTAACTGGCTTATTGGCTGCAATTGTATGAAAACTTGTGTCAGTATCGAAAATGGCTACCTTTGCTTTTTCAAATTCGGGGATATACCAAGAAACAGGATCATCTAGCAAAAATTTGCCTTCTTCATATAAAATCATCAATGCAACACTGGTAATACATTTACTCATAGATGCTAGCCTGAAAATATCGGTAGTTTGAAGAGGGATATTTTTTTCAAGATGTTTTTCCCCAAAAGCTTTGTGGTAAACAATCTCACCTTTATGTGCAACCAATGCTACCGCACCTGGAATCCACTGTTTGGCGGTATATTCATTTAGTAGGTTATCTATTTTTTGTAGCCGTTCCTCTGCTATTGTTGTCTGTGATAAAGGTACTTTTGTAATATTGATTGATTGGCCTTGAATATTATAAACAAACAAAAAACAGATGATAGAAAGAACTTTAGTAGCAAAAGGGAAAAAATATATCATAAGTGTAATCTGAAATTTCATTATGAAATCTATTAAAAAAGACAGGTAAAGCTTGTAGCTAAATCAAATCTTTAGGATATAAAAAAAGCTTGAGGAGATTAATCCTCAAGCTAAATACTAATTTCCGATCTAATAATAAAATCAGCCTCTGATTTTCTTTTTATAATTCCCATTGAAGTCAAAAAAACTT
>JBCDJE010000284.1:0-5967 GCA_038748185.1 Bacteroidota bacterium | reverse complement strand
GACAGTACCTTTTACATCAAACTTCCAAAGTTGTTGCCTTAAATTAGTTTTGTGTTGAATACCTTGTAATCCTTCTCCTTTTTTCCTAAAAGCAATTTGATAACTAATAGCATTTTTTTTGTCTTTTACTAAACCTAAGGAAGTTTGTATAATTTGATCTTTTTCGGCTACTTGTGTATTTTGAAAAATACCCCAATCTCTATCAAAAGAGACAGGCCTAAATCGATCGATTTGCCTGAAATTTTCAGTAATTCTTTCTATGTTAAATGCAGCTTGCAATAAATATGAACGAGAAAAACTCAAAGCTTTTCCTTTGTTTTGGTAACCTATTTTTATGGCTTGACCTGTGTTATTCTCATCGTTTAGGTCAGATAATAAATTTCTGTCTTCGTTTGAGAAAGCTGTTTCCGCATAAACAAATTCATTTTTCCCTAATTCAAAGTGTCCTCCTAAGCTTAGCATTTTTTTACTGTCTGGGGCAGTAATAATATTGCCTGGTTCATATTCTCCGGTAGGCACACCATTTTCTGGAGCTACCCAAAAATATTCACGGCCGTTATTGCGTGCATTTCCTAGTACATAGTTTCCTTTTCCCTTGCCTGCATAAATAAAATTAGGAGCAAATAATGGATAGTCTTGTTCACTTGCTCTTATAAAAATAGTATAAGTTTCATTTTTATAAATACTATCCTTTTTTGTGTATAGAATATTATTTAGATCATATTGCGCTATGGTATCGGGGTTTGTTCTATAAAAAATATTTTCTGTACTATCACCTGCAATTGCCAATGCCTCGTAAGTTTCTGTATTGAGATTAAATGTCAAAGGATTATTTTTGCCATCTGCTTCTCGGTAGTAATCTGCAAAAAAATGTAAATTTCCTTCTTGTTGTTTATGAGAAACGATGGTACTTAGGCGACTATAATGCTGTAATGTATATTCAAACTCTATCCTTACCCTAGAATACCTTGTGATAATTCTTTTACTAGTAAAAGTGATTTCAGCATTGTTGTAATCTATAGTATAGTCATAATTTATTCCTCGTTGCAGTTGTATTTCATCTAGATAAACTCTTTCTGAACCTGCTACAATTATGATAAAGCGCTCATTACCCGGTCCTTGAATTTGGTATGGGCCGGAAACACCTTCTTGAACATTAATTGAGGTACTACTAAATTTTCCTTTTGCAACGGCTAACCCTATTTGGCTTTGGTAAGCCTTTTTTGCTATAGTATCTGTTTTATTTAATGATAGCATAGCTCCTAAGACTTGTTTATTATACTTTAGATATGAAGACTTCCCATTTTTTAAAATCACATCACCTGCCTCTAGCTTCCCGTATTTATGCTTTAATGCTAGATAAACCTTATCAATATCCCGTATTTGTCTAGTATTTCCTTCGGGTTGAAATGGTAAATTCTGGTCTGAGAATACGGCTTCAATTTCAATATCATTGGTGAGCTTGCCTTCCAGATGTAGATTTAATGCAGCATTTAGTGCCACGTCTTGGTTGTTACCAAAAGAAATACCTCTAGTAAGACTACCTTGCTTGCGAATACCTGGCATTTGAAAAATTGCTTCTTTCTTCTTTTTTCTACTGTCATTTTCATAGGTTAGCTCTTGATAGATATTTTTATATACACCAGAATCGTAAGCCTGTTGCGATCTATGAAAATAGCTTTTGGAAAAGTGAAATGGAAATTGTTGGAAGCAAATAAGTAATGAATCTGGTAAGGAATGTTTATAATGAGGATTATAAGTTATTATTACTTCATTTGTTTCTAGATTATATGATAAACCTGATACGCCGGTACTATCATTTTTTTTTGGATAAATGCCTTCTATGCGCAAACTACCAGCATCTATGTAATTTTCTCCCGGAATAAAACGCGTTACTCCTGTTTGAATCCAAATGCAATTTGGGTTGCTTAGCTGTGCTATGCAAAACTCGATATGGATTGTAAAAAATAATAAACAAAAAAATAGCAATCGGCACATGAATCATAAAAACGTTCACAACTTCATCCGATTTTATGCTACCTTAATTTTATTGACTTGTAGTATTAAACTGCTAAGTATTGCTTTTTTTCACTAATTTAGGAGGATTCCTGGTACTAACTGTCAAATTAAAAAATTGTGGAAGTATGATTACACTCATACAATTGGAGTATATTATAGCTGTGGATACCTACAGACATTTTGCTAAAGCTGCTCAAAAATGTTTTGTGACACAACCTACCTTGAGCATGCAAATAAAGAAACTGGAAGAACATTTGGGGATTACCATTTTCGATAGAAGCAGGCAACCAGTTATGCCTACAGAAATAGGTAAAAAAATAATTGAGCAATCGAGAATTATTTTGCGAGAATCAGAAAAAATTCCACAAATAATAAACTCTTTTGATAGTGTGGTAAGTGGTGAACTTAAAATTGGTGTCATTCCCACAATTGGCCCTTATCTTTTTCCCGAAATCATTAATGATTTTATGAAAAAGTATCCTGCAGTTAGTTTGCACATAAAAGAAATGATGCCTAATCAATTACATGAAGAATTAAAAAAAGATTTAATTGATATTGGTATTATAGCTTCTTCTTTAAAAGATGAAGCATTTGTGTATAAATCTTTGTTTTATGAAGAAATAATGATTTATGTTAATCAACATTATGTAAAAACAAAAAAAGAAAGTATTACAACCCAAGAGTTAGATACATCAGAGATGAGGGTTTTAAGTGAAGGACATTCTCTTAGAGAACATGCTATTCGTTTATGTACTTATTTTAAACAAAGTAATAGTAAAGTATTCTTTAAATACGAAAGCGGCTCTTTAGAGGCATTGGTAAGAATGGTTGATAACGAGGGGGGTTATACCTTACTTCCCGAGTTAGCATTAAAACTAATTCATTCAGAAAATAAAAATAAGATTTTGAAATTTAAAAATACTACACCACTAAGAGAAGTGATGATGGTTAGTAACAAACACTTTGGAAAGAGTAGGCTATCAGATCTACTCTTTAAGCACATTAAACACAGCCTACCTAAACAATTTTTAAAAAAGGAAAGAGGAATTGTAATGAAAGATTGATTCTTAGTTATGATCATTTATTTGTATTGCAAGACATCAATCATTGCTAAAACAGCTTTTTCGATTCCTTCAGGACTGAAGCCAGCATAATGTTGCAATTCTATTTGCTCACCTTGCTCAATTACTTCATCAGGAATACCTAGTTGGCTTACTTGTATATTATTATAATTATGTTCAGCCATAAATTCTAGCACAGCACTGCCAAAACCACCCTGTATACAACCATCTTCTATGGTAATAACTTTTTCAAAGTTTGTGAAAATTTCATGTAACATCGCTTCATCAAGTGGCTTAACAAACCTCATGTCATAGTGGGCTACTTCAATATCTCTTAAAGCTAGTTTTTCAGCAACTTCGGCAGCATAATTTCCAATATGTCCTATACTTAGTAGGGCAATATCTTTACCATCTTTTAATTTTCTACCAGTGCCTACTACTATTTCTTCCATAGGAGTTTTCCAATCTGGCATCACTCCCTGCCCTCTAGGATATCTGATAGTAAACGCGCCTTCTCTAGGTAATTGAGCTGTGTACATCAGGTTTCTAAGCTCAGCTTCATTCATTGGGGCTGCAACAACCATATTTGGGATGCAGCGCATATAAGCCAAATCGTAAGCACCGTGATGAGTAGCACCGTCAGCTCCTGCAAAACCCGCTCTATCGAGACAGAATACTACATGTAAATTTTGGATGCAAACATCGTGTATTACTTGGTCAAAAGCCCTTTGCATAAAAGTTGAGTATATATTGCAAAAAGGAATCATTCCTTGGGTAGCTAACCCCGCTGAAAGTGTAACAGCATGTTGCTCTGCAATACCCACATCTATCGCTCTTTCAGGCATTTTCTTCATCATTATGTTCAAAGAAGAGCCTGAGGGCATAGCAGGTGTAATACCTACTATCTTTTCATTTTTCTCTGCTAATTCAACAATGGTGTTGCCAAAAACTTCTTGGTATTTAGGAGGTTGTGGTTTCTCAAAAGTTTTCTTTTTTATCTCTCCTGTTATTTTATCGAACTTTCCGGGTGCATGCCATTTTGTTTGATCTTTTTCAGCAAGTGAGTAACCTTTCCCCTTTGTGGTAATACAATGCAGTAATTTAGGCCCCGGAATATTTTTTAAATCTGATAGCACACTTACCATATGATTAATATCGTGGCCATCAACCGGACCAAAATATCTTAAATTTAAAGCTTCGAAAAGATTGCTATGGTTAAGTAGCGTAGATTTAATAAGATGATCAATCCTCTTTACCAAATCTCTTGCACCTGGCGCTAATTTTTCAATTTTACCAAATAACTTCCAAGTGTCATCTTTAAACTTATTGTATATCTGTGAAGTAGTAATATCAGTAAGATAGTCTTTTAGTGCCCCAACATTGGGATCAATTGCCATACAATTATCATTCAACACTATAAGTAAGTTTGTGTCAGAAACACCAGCATGATTCATCCCTTCAAATGCTAAACCAGCCGTTAAAGCTCCATCACCAATTACAGCTATATGTTGTCTGTCTAACTCTCCTTTTAATTTTGAAGCAATAGACATTCCCAATGCAGCAGATATTGAAGTTGAAGAGTGACCAACACCAAAGGTATCATATTCACTTTCAGCTCTTCTTGGAAACCCTGAAATTCCTTCATATCTTCTGTTAGTATGAAAGTTTTTTTTCCTGCCAGTAAGAATTTTATGTCCGTATGCTTGATGTCCAACGTCCCACACTAATTGGTCGTAAGGAGTTTTGAAAACATAATGTAAGGCTACAGTTAATTCAACTACACCTAAACTAGCACCAAAATGACCTCCAAAAACAGATACATTGTCTATAATATATTGCCTAAGTTCATCACAAACCTTATAAAGGTCTGCCTGATTAATTTTCTTTAGGTCTTTAGGGGTATTTATTTTTTGTAATAATTCTCCCGGCTCAATCAGCATAACTTATTGTATTAATTTTAATCTCAGGATGAAACTCCAAAACAAATGTCCTAAAAATAAGCACAAGCAGCAATTTAATTATGACTATTTTGTTCTACGATGTTTTATAAACCAGTCGATTCAGGTAAATGTTTCTCACTTTTAGCAAGTAAAAATTTCGTTTTAGTTATGAATGATACGTTGTTTTTTACTTTGTAATGGAATTTTTTAAAACGATGAAACTGTTTAGTAATCAGATAAATTTTTTTAAGCTTATCTAATAATTAGTCATTTCTACATTTTTCTACTTAAAGTAAAGTATCGATGAAAATTAATAATCGAAAATTAGCTATGTTATACATAGCGCTATTATTTGGTATTTCGCAAGTTTTTGCTCAAAAAAATCGCCCTAGTCCTGCCAAAACTGCTGAAGGTAATATAGCAGGTGCTAAAGTTACAATAAAGTATAGTTCACCGGCAGTTAAAGGCAGGACTATTTGGGGTGATTTGGTTCCCTATGATGCTGTATGGCGAGCCGGGGCAAATGAAGCTACTACTTTTACTACTGATAAAAAATTGGATATTCTGGGTAATAAGCTTGAAGCAGGTACTTATAGTTTTTTTGTTATACCTAAAAGCGATGGTAAATGGACTGTTATTTTTAATAGTGATGCAAACCAATGGGGGGCTTATAAATATAAAGAAAGTAAAGATATAGTACGTATTGAGGTTGAAGCAAAAGATGTTGAAAAATTAAATGAAAGGCTCGATTATAAAGTAGAAGAAAATGCAGTTACACTAGTTTGGGAAAGGAAAAGTATCTCAATTCCAATTGGTGTATAAAAGAATATCCGGTAATAACAGATATTACCGGATATTCTTTTTCAATTAATGTACAAGGTTATTTTCATTAAATACTAATTTTCATTTTTTTCTTTTGATAATAAATAGCTAGGATTAACACTAAG
>JBCDJE010000283.1:0-5982 GCA_038748185.1 Bacteroidota bacterium | reverse complement strand
TTATAAGGAAAAGATACACAAAATAAATGCAGAAAAAAAGTAGTGAGTTACCCCCTGATCATAAAGATTAATGACATGGAACAGCTGTTGAGCTTAAAGGGAAAACTGATGCATTATAAGAGTAATGCCACCATTCAGAAGTAATGCTTTTAAAGCCAAATTTTTCCAAAATCTCCTTTAACAATAACCTGTTTTTTAATACTTCTTTGGGTAATTGTTGATATGCATGGTGTGCTTCTTTACCAAAAAAATCAAACTCTGTGCCCATATCAAGTGGTTTTCCACTTGCTAAATCGTATAAAGTGAGATCCACAGCATTTCCTCTATTGTGCATTGAACCTTTTGCAGGATCGGCCACATAAATAGGATTTGATACCATCTCCCACATTTTTTGCTGTACAGTTAATGGTCTATAGCAATCGAATAAAAGTAAGCCATAACCGAGCTTTTGTAGGTATTGTTGCGCAGCAAATAACGTATCAGCTACTTGCTTTCTCAATAAACAGTTGGCACAATCGTAAAGTCTTTTTTTAGTGAAATTATCAGTTGTAGCGTATTTGATATCAAATTTGAAATTTTCATCATATAATGCTAATTCAACAAATGCTGAATCGGGGAGAGACGTAAAGTTTTTTTGTAAAAGAGCTATATCAGTTGAACCTGGAGTTTTAGCTGAATCAACGATGACTTTATTTGTGTCTGAACTTTCAAGACGATTTATATTAGCATTGCCCTTATCATTTTGTTGGCATGCTATTATGGTAAAGAAACTAAAAAATAATAACATCCATTCTCTCATATTGCCCTAATTACGTTATAAGTATGATCTAACATATCATCGTTAAAGTCAAGGTGGGTAACCAATCTTACATGTACATCGCTGAAAGGAATACATTTTACATTGTTCTTAGCAAATAACTTTACAATTTTTTCAGCATCTTTCACTTGGAATATAACTATGTTGGTATCTACTGGATAGATATCTTCTGCAAAAGTGCTCTGCCTCAAAGCCTCAGCTAGTACTCTAGCCCTTTTGTGATCTTCTTTTAGCCTCTTGATATGATGTGTAAGCGCATAGCTCCCTGCAGCAGCGATAATGCCTGCCTGCCTCATACCACCACCAAACACTTTTCTTATACGGAGTGCTTGTTGTTTTGGAATATTATTGAATAGTAATAAAGAACCCACTGGTGCACCAAGCCCCTTAGACAAACAAATTGAGATAGTATCGAAATATTGTCCATAGCTTACGGGAGGTTCACCTGTTTCAACCAAAGCATTGAATAGTCTTGCTCCATCTAAGTGTAGAGAGAGCTTATTTTTTTTACAAAGTGTTGCAATTTTTTTGATTTCCTCTAAGTGATAAATGGCTCCACCTCCTTTATTCATCGTATTTTCCAGCGCTACTAATTTCGAAACCGGTTGATGAATATCATCTGGGTTTATAGCTGCTTCAATAAGCGATACATTGAGCTTGCCTCTTTCTCCCGAAAGCAATTTTACACTTACAAATGAATTATAGGTGATTCCGCCCCCTTCGTAAAGATAGATATGGGCGTTTTTATCACAGATTACTTCATCTTGTGGTTGTGTTAATAATCGGATAGCTATTTGGTTTGTCATAGTTCCCGATGGACAAAAAATAGCTTCATCCATACCTAGCATTTCAGCTGTCTGTTTTTCTAGCGCAGTTACACTTGGGTCTTCACCAAAAACATCGTCACCCAATGGTGCTTGCATCATATACTCCAACATAGCAGGAGTAGGCTTGGTAAGCGTGTCACTTCTGAGATCTGCGATCATATTTCTATGAGTAAGCTTTAAAACTATAGAGCCAAGTATCTTTTATGATCTATTGTGCAAAAAACTATTTATTGATTAGCTAATCCAATAGAAACGTTCTTTTAACAAAAGCGCATTTAAAATACTATTAATCTATTGTTCTTAAATGATAAGCTTTAGGCTGTAAAAAAGCCCTGATACCTTGATAAGAAAGCGTAGTTCCCAATCCTGAGTTCTTCCTGCCTGACCAAGGGGAAGTAGGAGATACTCTATCTGAACAATTCCAATAAGCAGTACCTGCATTTACCTTGCTTAAGATTTCTTCGGCTCGTGATTGACTTGATGAAAATACTGCTGCCGTTAACCCAAATGAAGTATCGTTCATGAGTGCTATGGCTTCTTCGTCATTTTCCACTTTTTGGATGCCTACTAGAGGGCCAAATGTTTCGTCAATCATTAAACTCATATCGTGGTTTACATCAGTAAGCACAGTTGGTTCAAAAAAGTAACCTTTAGATTCTAAAGATTCATCTCCTGTAAGTAATCTTGCTCCTTTATCTAAAGCATCATTTACCTGAAATAAGAGAAACTTGAGTTGTTCTTTTCTGGCAAGTGGTCCCATATCTGTATCTTCTCTTGTCGGGTCACCAACACGCAGCATTTCTACTTCTTTTACAAAAGCTTTAGTAAAGCTATCATAAATTTTTTCGTGTACATAGATGCGTTCTACTGCACAACAACTTTGTCCGCTGTTATAGAATTTTCCTTCTACAGCCATAGCAGCACTTTGAGCAATGTCTTTTACATCATCTGTAATATACAATGGATCTTTACCTCCGAGTTCCATTTGCAAAGGCACCATTTTAGGAGCTACTTCAGTGGCTATTTTTTGTCCAGTTAGGTAAGATCCGGTGAAAAAATATCCGTTCAAAGGCAGCTTTAACAAAGCTTCGCCTGTGTTTTTACCACCGGTAACGGTTTTGAAAACATTTTCAGGTACTCCTGCTTCATGAAGTAGTTTTTCGAGTTTAAGCCCTGTGAGAGAGGTAAACTCTGATGGTTTGTAAAAAACTGCATTCCCACAAAGTAATGCCGGAATAAATACATTATATCCTACATTGTAAGGATAGTTCCACGCGGAAATATTAGCGACAATTCCTAAAGGTTCATAAGTTACTTTTTCTTTTGTTGCTCCTTTGCTAATAGCTTGTTCTTCTTGTAACCATTGCTTTACATTTTTGGAAAAATAGTCGATTCTATTATGTGCTCCCAAGATTTCGTTATGCGCTTCTTTAATTGGTTTACCCATTTCTGATGTTAGGAGTGGAGCTAATTCAGTTATATGGCTTTTTACTAGGTCGCCAAACTTCTTAATACAAGCAATTCTATCATCTACTGAAACATCTTGCCATACTTTTTGCCCGTTGAGCAATTCTAAATAAGCAGGTCTAATATCGTTAAGGGAAAACTCTTTAACAGTTCCAATAACTGCTTCAGTTGCAGGATTAGTTATCTTCATAGTCACATTAATGTGGAATTAGGAATTTAGTAGCCAAAAGTAAGACAGTGTTCTTTAATACTAATGCTTGAAATTACAGAGGCTTTAGGGGAAAAAAAAATTTGAGAAAAAAAAGCCACTTAATAAAGTGGCTTTAAAATCTATTCGATGAGTTTAAATATTCTACTCCATCTGATACGAGTAAAAATATCGCCTATGCCACTATTAGGGCTGGCTGGTTCTACAGACCACCAGATTAGCAGTCCTTTCCCCAGTACATGATCTTCAGGTACGAAGCCCCAAATTCTAGAGTCTTGAGAGTTGTGCCTGTTATCGCCCATCATAAAGTAATAATTCTGCTTGAAAGTATATTCCGAAACTACATTGCCGTCTATATATAATTTCCCTTCTTCAACTTTAGCATCTTCATTCCCTTCAAATTGAAGTATGGCTTTGCTGTAAAGTGGTAGTGTTATAGAATCTATTGTTACATTGTCACCTTCTTTTGGAATGTATAGCGAACCAAAATTATCGAGGCTCCAATCGAAACCTCTTGCTGAGGGGAAAGTTCTGGCAGCATCTTGCCCTATCTCGAAAGTAATTTCTTCAACATCCTTTACAAAATCATAAGCTTCGAGTTTCTTAGTTTTTTCACTATCAGTTTGAATATAATATAAGGTTTCTGAATTATTTCTACTAGGTATTGGGTCTGAATAATCGGTGATGTCTAGCTTTTCAAATACCCTGCTTTTTATCAATGTATTAGCTGTTACTTTATAGCTAGTCTGCATTTCTTCAGGTTGGGGAAGTAGCTCATTGTTGATGTAAATTGCCTTGTTCTTAATTTCAAGGTTATCTCCAGGTATCCCTATGCATCTTTTTATATAGTTCGTTCTCAAATCTACAGGGTATTTATTGTATTCGTCAGGATAGTTGAAAACTACTACATCATTATTTTTTATTTCTGTAAAACCAGGCAACCTGAACTGGGGAAGTTGTATCCAATCGAGATAAGAAGGTATCTCAGTACCCCAAATCTTTTGGTGTGTTAAAGGGATTTGTAAAGGCGTTTTTGGAGTTCTTGCACCATAATGTACTTTACTAACAAAAAGAAAATCACCTACTAACAACGATTTTTCCATAGAAGGTGTAGGAATAGTGAAGGCTTCAATGAATAACCATCTTATAATAGTTGCTGCCACTACTGCAAATACGATAGCATCAACCCATTCTCTTAAGGGACCTTTTTTTGGTTTTTCAGCTACTTTTTCTTTTTCCTTAGTCAAAACATTTAATTTCATTAGATATTATTTTTTTTTATACGAAAGTCGGAATGTATTGTGTTTATCAAGAAGAAACCGACCTTTCTTCAAATTAACCTAGTTGCAAAGATATTGGCTAATTATATAATTAAGATAATGTATTACTAATTTATAGCAATTGTGCGAAATAAGTTTTAAAATTTTATAAACGGTTAAAGTACTGTTAAAATTCCAACATATCGTTCATGCCAAATACTCCTGTTTTGCCTATCAACCACTCTGCGGCAAGCACTGCACCCATAGCAAAGCCTTTTCTACTGTTTGCTTTATGTTTTATGGTAATATCATCTATTTCAGAGTGATATGTTACTTTATGTGTTCCAGGTACATTCGTCTCTCTGTATGAAGTTATTGGTATAGTTGAAGTATCGGGTTTCTGAATATCAAGCGCCCATTTATCAAATTGTGGATGTTGTTTCAATATGTCTTCTGCTATACTTATTGCCGTTCCACTGGGCGCATCTTTTTTTTCAGTGTGGTGGGTTTCACTCATTTTAATGCCGTATTGTTGAGAGCTCATTAGTTTTGCTAAATACTCATTGAGCTTGAAAAAAATATTTACACCTACACTATAATTAGAAGCATAAAAGAATGCCCCGTCTTTCTGTTGGCAAAGCGTGGTTATTTCAGTGAATTTATCAAGCCAGCCTGTTGTGCCACTTACCACTGGCACACCGATTTCAAGGCATGTTTTGATGTTATTAAAGGCCGATTTCGGTTCGCTAAATTCTATAGCTATGTCTATAGCATATTTTTCTATCTCATCAATTTTATCGGTTTCCTCTTTATCAATTGTGAGGGCAATATGGTGTCCTCTTTCCAAAGATAATTTTTCAATGGCTTTTCCCATCTTGCCATAACCGAAGAGTAAGATATTCATAACAAATAAAAATGAGCATAAAAAAATATATGCTAAAACTACTTTAGCAAAAAATCAAATACTAAAAAATAAAAAACTGCTTACGCACAAAATGTTTGGTCGCAAGCAGCTTTATTCTGCGAAATGTTATATAAACTACATAGCTTGAAAAAGATATGTGACATTTAAATTTCCAGAAGAAGAGTTTATTTTTTCTAGTGATAAAGTTTTGTTTTCAGAGTTAATATCAATCACCTTATATTTCTCTTCAATCACTTTTCCTTCATCGAGAACAAGATAAGAATCAAATCCTCTCTTTCTCACCGCCCAAGTTCCAGCGTATTGATTGCCCTTAATATCTACCATTGTATACATTTGGTTGATATTAAAATTAAAGGTAACCTGATTTGAGTTTGTCGTAGAGTTATTTTCAAACCAAAGCGTTTCGGTCAATTTCCACTGACTTTCAGCAATGTATAGTGCCGGATTAAAAACTTCCTGATCTGAATACTTGAAATTTG
>JBCDJE010000282.1:0-5986 GCA_038748185.1 Bacteroidota bacterium | reverse complement strand
CCTTTTAATGCAGAAAATGCTTGGTTCATACAGGCAATTTCTTCTAATACTGCTAAAAATACTGATTATCACTTCGCTGTAGGAAGTTTTTCTAGTATCCTTGTAATAGGAGGGCTAACTATAGCTTGGTTCATATTTCATAAAGGAAGTTTAACCACCCAAAGAGTTATACTTAATAATAGTATTTTATCAAGTATTTCTTTTAACTTCTGGTATATCGATTATGTCTTCAATCCTATCTTAAAAAGTGTATTAACCAAAACAGCCACTAAAATGGTGTATTTTGATAAAAAAATCTTAGATAATACCATTGATAGCTTTGCTATTTTACAAGTAGTTTTGGCTCATATTATTTCTTGGATAGATAGAATTATAGTAGACGGCTTTATTAAGTTTACAGCTTGGTTAACAGGTAAGAGTGGGGATTTAAGCAGAAAGGTACAGGGAGGAAAAATACAGGCTTATATTTCTTGGACGCTATTTACTACTTTGTTACTAGTGCTATTTATATTTTTCAATACTTAAATTCTCTGATAATCAACTAATTCTTTAATGAGTGAAAATATACTAAGTATCCTCATTTTTTTTCCGTTACTAGCTTTATTATTTGTAGTTATACTACCTCAGAGTTTAAAAAAAAGCTATCCTTGGATTAGCCTCATTACCTGCACTATACAGTTAGTTTTAGTATGTATTGTTATCACTGAACTCAATGAGAGTTCAGTAGTAGGTATCAATATTGAAAACGAATTTTACTTTACTGAAAAATATGCCTGGCTACAACTTTCTATTGGTGCACTGGGTAATTTAGAAAGTAATTACTTTGTAGGGCTTGACGGATTAAATAGTAGCATGTTGTTACTTTCTACTATCGTTTTATTTATTGCTGCTATCTCTGCTTTCGAAATTAAAGAAAAAACAAAAGGCTTTTATGCCCTTTTCCTCTTACTCAACACTAGCATTACAGGCTGTTTTCTAGCATTAGATTTTTTTCTGTTTTATCTTTTCTTCGAATTTATGCTGCTCCCTATGTATTTTCTCATTGGTATATGGGGTGGCAATAGAAGAGAATATGCTTCTGTTAAATTTTTTATTTATACACTAGCAGGTTCAGTGCTTATTCTTATTGTAATGATTGGGCTATACACCTCTGTTATCGATCCTACAGCTACAGCAGTAAAAATAGGTTTAGCAGAAAACATTTATGAAGTTTCGGCAGCCAATAAAATACAAGTGCAGGAAATGTTACTTAACGGCACGCTTGCTTCCGAAAATTATGTGCGTACTTTTGATATGCTAGCCATGATGGACGCGCGTAATTATATTCCCGACAGCGTTTTTTTTAAAGGCAATCTAGGGGCTTTTTTTGGAGAAAATGCCAGACTCGTTGCCTTCTTACTATTAATTATTGGTTTTGCAATTAAATTACCGGCTGTACCAGTGCATACCTGGTTACCCGATGCCCACGTTGAAGCACCAACTTGCATCTCTGTTGTGCTCGCAGGCATCCTATTAAAAATTGGTGGTTATGGTATGTTACGAATTCCTTATAGCATTTTTCCCGAGGGTTCCTTACATTATGCTTGGTGGTTAGGTTTGGCTGGAGTAATTGCTATTATTTATGCAGCTTTTGTCGCTTTAGGAACTCATAATTTAAAAAAGCTAATCGCCTATTCTTCCATTTCGCATATGGGTTTTGTATTGCTGGGTATAGCCTCACTTACTGCTGAGGGTATTAATGGGGCATTATATCAAATGTTTAGCCATGGCATTATCTCAGCAATGTTGTTCTTGGTAGCTGGTGTGTTGTATTACAGAACTAAAGATTTAACCATAGGCAGTTACAAAGGAATTAGCGGAAAAATGCCTGTTTATACCAGCATGGTGGTTATTGCATTTTTTGCCTCAATGGGCCTACCTGGCTTTTCTGGTTTCATTGCTGAACTCTTTGTTTTTTTGGGTGCCTTTCAATCTCATGAAACCAATCAACTACTACCTGCTTGGATGGCAATCTCGGCAACACTAGGTTTGGTATTAGGTGCAGCATACTATCTTTGGACTTTGCAACGCATGTATCTTGGTAAATTCTGGTTTCGGGATAACAAGCTAGCCTTTTCAGATCTTAATGCTAGAGAGCTAGTGATGCTTGTACCTTTGGCAATAATAACACTTATCTTAGGTATTTTCCCTCAATTGCTACTCAACCTCTTTGAACCAAGTGTAGCCTATTTTGTAGATTTTGTACAAGAAACGGGTAAACAGAATCTCGAAGTTATTTTTCAGGTATCAAATTGATGATAGGATATAATGAACGATCAACTCAAAGATATCTTAAATAGCACATCGTATATTATTCCTGAATTTTGGCTTCTAGGGTTAGGTATTTTTATACTTTTATTCAGTATTGTTACTAAAGATAAAAAGCCTTCTTTAAACATTCTTATCACTGTTTTTGGCTTCTTATTCCACATCCTTTTATTAAATAAACAAAATACTGAACCAATCAACCAACTGTTTTTAGGCAACATTTCCGTTTACCCTGAAGCACTTTTTTTTAAATATATCTTCACATTTGCCGCCTTATTATCAGCTTTACTAAGTCTTTATGGTAAAAAATTATTTGGAACAGGTAGCGGAGAATACTTAAGTATTTTAACATTTCTATTATTAGGCTTGGGATTGTTAAGCATGGCTGCCAATTTTTTAATGTTGTATCTATCAATCGAAGTAGTTTCGTTCTGTTCATATTTACTTACTTACTTTAAGTATAATAAGCATAGTGCTGAGGGTAGCTTAAAATATCTCCTCTTTGGTGCTTTTTCAACTGCACTTATGCTTTACGGTATATCGCTTTTATTTGCCTTTACCGGTAGCCTTTCTTACGATGCCCTACAACAAATAATCGATCTAGAAATTGGCATTTTAGCTTGTGGGTTAATTTTTATCGGGTTACTATTTAAACTTGCAGCGTTCCCATTTCAGGTATGGGTACCAGATACTTATTATGCAGCGCCTACACCTTTTGTAGCATTCCTTTCTACTGCACCCAAAGCAGGGGCAATATTTGTATTTTATATTTTATGGAACAAGTCAGGGTTAATACACTCTATTGAAAATCTACTCCATTATTTTGTAGTTGCAATAGCGATTATTACTATTATATTTGGCAACCTAGCTGCTTTAAAACAAAAAGGAGCAAAGCGGTTACTAGCTTATTCTTCTATTGCCCACACAGGTTTTATACTTATGCCACTTTTTAATATAACAAGTGGTAGTATGGAAAGCCTTCAGTTTTACATTGTCATTTTCTTATTTATGAATTTTGCTGCTTTTAGTTGGGTGTACTTTATGGAAAATGAATTTAAAAGTGATGAAATTTCACTAATGAAGGGCAGTGCAAAAAAGCAGGTATACCCCGCTATACTTATGCTTATTACCATGATTTCTCTAACAGGATTACCTATTACTGCAGGTTTCACCGCCAAGTTACTTGTATTTTCAACATTGTGGCAACAAGTACAAATCGGCAATAGTCTAATTATTATACTGTTTATCGTCGGAATACTCAATGTAATTATCGCTTTGTACTACTATCTTAAAATGCCTTATTTTTCGTTTTTTAAAACGCCTCCTGTAACTTCCAGTCCATTTATTTTAAATCGCCTTCAAATAGTCTTCTTAACTGTAATGGTTTTCCCATTACTGCTTTTCTTTTTTAAACCTGACTGGCTTTTATCCTTAATAAATGAACTGAGTTAATTTATTCACAAAAAATTCATTTCCCCACTTACTTTACAAAAGGTATCTGCGTTCATAATTTGATATAGTAACAAAAGACCTATTTAATTAAGGTAAGGTGTTTTTTAGAATTAAATCAGCCTTTCTGATATTCAACTTTTTGCTTTAAAATATTTCCCATTTTTTTATCATGAGAAAATTTATTTTTTTCGAACTGAATGAAGTTCCATATACTGTAATTGATCATTTTTGTCAAAAATATCCTTCTTCGCACTTAGCAAAAACCCTCCCCAAATGCGCACAAGTTGAAACGGTTTCAACAGATGAAGGAGAACTGTCTCCATGGAAAACTTGGCCTACAGTGCACCGAGGCGTTAATAATGCCTTACATAGAATTCATGATTTTGGAGAAGATTTATCAGCGATAGATGAAAAATACCCTTCTATTTGGCAAATACTTGCCCAAGCAGGAATGAAACCTGGCGTGTTTGCTTCTATGCATACTTTTCCAATGCCTGAAAATTATCAAGATTATTCTTTTTTTATTCCCGATCCTTTTGCTGGTGATAGTAAGTCTTATCCTAAAAATATTGAACCCTTCCAACGGTTTAATTTAGCGATGTCCAGAAAATCGGGCAGGAATGTTGATACTGGAATTGATGTAAAAACTG
The DNA here is from genome assembly GCA_038748185.1 of Bacteroidota bacterium. Lineage (GTDB taxonomy): Bacteria > Bacteroidota > Bacteroidia > Cytophagales > Flammeovirgaceae > Chondrinema. The sequence goes on along the minus strand of JBCDJE010000282.1, from coordinate 1,577 downwards.
CCTCTGCATTAGCAGTGAGTTTACCTAAACTGGGCATTCAGCCTAAAACGCTTGCTGGTATCGCCGGACAATTAATTGCTGAGCGTATGGAAAACTGGAAAAAAAACAGAAGAAGGGTATTTCAATCAGTACTTGCTTTTGATATTTACCTGAAGCTTGTCAATAGCAGAAAACCAGCTTTTTCTACTTTTTTCTCTAACCATGTTGCTTCCACTATGCATCGATATTGGGCAGCTACGTTTCCCGATCATTACGAGGCATATAATTTAAGTGATGAATGGAGAAATCGATTTTCTGGAGAAATTGATTATGCTATGGAACATTTCGATGCATTTTTTAAAAGACTTATTCAATTTGCTGATCGAAACCCTGAATATAAAATTGTAATTGCTAGCAGTATGGGGCAAGAAGCTACTAAAGCAGAAGAACTCAGTACTGAACTTTACTGTAAAGCATTAGAGAAATTTTTAGAGGTTTTTGGAATTAGTGAAAACGATTGGGAAATAAAACCCGCTATGCACCCACAATATAACTTTGCCTTACACAGTGCTGAGAAAGCCCTAAGGCTAAATAACGACTTAAAAAAGGTGATCATTAATGGCACACCGCTCATTTTTAGAAATAAGGAAAATTTCTTTTCTATTAATTTTGGTCATAGAAATCTCGAAGAAGAAACTTTTACTTTCAAAGATATAGCTGTTTCTTTAGCAAATGCCGGTTTATTTAATGAACAAATTGATGATGAGTCAGATGGAACAGCTTACCATATACCAGAAGGTTGCTTTTTTATATACGACCCACAAGATGCTACTGAAAAAAATAACCGTACTAGAGGGATTCCTACTACGGCTATTGCACCAAGTTTTCTTGAGCACTTTAAACTACCTGTACCCAATTATATGACAGATGCTAGAATAGAGTCACTTCTTAAATAAAAAACATTGCCAACAGTTTGCTTATTTATTACAATTTTAAACTTTTAGCTTTACTTTTTTATTTACATCTAATTAGTTTTATAGTAAATAGTAGGGTTATCCTATAACCATATGGAAAAAAAACAAGAGAATACTACTCAAGGCAATGCTGTTGATATTAGCAAAATAGATTTTGACAACCTGAGAGAAAAAACAGCAGAAAATCCGGGGACTCTACCCTATGCCCACACAGCAGGTGGCGCGCTTGTAAAACCTGAGGATAAAGGAAAAATTAAGGGGCGTGCAGTAAAGGCTATGCATCAGCAAACAGAAAAGCAAATGCAGCAACTGTATGCACAAATGCAAACACTTGCTCAACAAGCTAATGCTATAAAAGCAAGAGTTAAAGTATCTGAAAGAATTTATCTTGCAGAAATTCCTTTCGAACCAATTATTGGAGAAGTTTACTATCTATACCAGAAAGATGAACATAAAGATGTGCTTTCTTTAGTAGCTCCTAATGAATGGGGTAAATCAAAATCTTTTCAAAAATATATTGCTACTGTAAATATGTTGGCAGATCATACTTGGGAAATTATTGATAAAGCTGAAGACCTGAAATAGTTATAAAAGTATTATTTAAAAGGGCTATTTATATTTTCT
>JBCDJE010000281.1:0-6020 GCA_038748185.1 Bacteroidota bacterium | reverse complement strand
TGTAACTTATGATTAATTTAATGAATTTTTATTTTTTTTAATCTGCGTAAAATAGCATTAGCCTAAAGTTTAAGACTATTTATTGGTAACCCACCAATTTGTCTTGTGTATAGCAAAATCATTCAATAATATAGGTTTGCCTATCTCAGGAGTTATGTAAGGCAATTGTTTTTCCATCGCTTTTTTCAGAAACCTAGTTATAGGATCGGTCCACGCATGTAAAGCTAAAGTAAAGGCTCCCCAGTGAATAGGCATAGCAGTTTTGGCAGTCAAATCCAGACAAGCTTGTACGCTCTCCTCAGGCATCATATGGATATCAGCCCATAACTCATTGTACTGCCCACATTCGATCATTGCAAAATCAAAAGCACCATATTTTGCGCCAATTTCCTTAAAATGAGGGCCGTATCCGCTATCACCACTAAAGAAAATATTAAAACTTTTAGTTTGAATTACCCAAGAAGCCCAAAGCGTTGACTCCCTATTAAAAACTCCTCTTCCTGAAAAATGCCTTGCAGGTGTGCAAGCCAAATGTAAATCTTCATGGTTAATTTCTTCCCACCAATCCAGTTCGTGTATTTTACTACTGTTTACACCCCAAGCAATTAGGTGTGCACCTAGCCCTAAAGGCACATAAAAATGGTTTACTTTTTCTTTGAGCAATAAAATAGATTCGTAATCAAGATGATCGTAATGGTCGTGTGAAAAGATCACGACATCAATATGAGGTAATTTAGCTATTTCAATAGGTAATTCTTTGGTATATCGTTTAGTACCTAACATAGGATGTGGAGCAGGCGATTCACCTAACATAGGATCGATTAATATTTTCTTATTATCAATCTCAAGAAGGAAAGCTGAATGCCCAAACCAAGTCATTCTAGGAACAGTATCGGAATAGCTAGCTATTTCTAGAGAATCAATTTTATTGACTGGTATTATAATATCCGGTTTTCTTTGTACATCTTTTCTTCTGTATTCTCCTATGAGTGTTAAGATATCAGAAAAGCTAAAACTCATATCAGTAGCCACTTCATTTAAAAATTTTCCTTTTTTATAATTTGCTTTTTCAGCAAAAGTAGCTTTTTCTTCTGCTGAATGGTTACCTCCAAAAGATGGATAGAAATTCAAGAATAAAGTACCAGCCAATATTAATAGAACTAGAAAAGATAAGAGTATATAAGTAAGCATTTTTAATAAGCTAAAAAATTTTCGCATAATATAATTGCAATTAGAAGATAGTCCTTTTGTATGAGTCTATCTGCCTGCATTACAAAAGGTATTTATTTCACCAATAGTTTGTATGATTATCTTCTTGATAATGATGTAAATACTCAATTCACCGATTAAAAGTTTTATCAGCTTCTATCATTACGACGACTTTTAGGTCATAGACATATTACCAACCCTGTACTTACCTTTAATCAGAGCTAAAGCTTTATTTATATCACGTTACCATGAACTAAAGTACCATGGCTACTTTATATTTCTGTAAAGTATGATTAGTTTAATTAAATGCTAAGAATATTTACCATCTTAATAAGGTCCTTATTTAGTGGCTTTTTCTTGTTGATGCTATCGTGAAAGGAAGTATATACTACCTGATCATTTATCACACCTGCCATTACATTCTTCTTTCCTTCTAATAAACCCTCTACCGCAGCTAATCCCATTCTACTGCCCAAAATACGGTCTAATGCTGTTGGTGCTCCACCACGTTGTACGTGTCCCAGAGTGGTCATTCTAATATCCATATTAGGGAGCATTTCTTTTGCCTTTACAGAAAGGTAATGGGCATCACCCAAATCCTCTCCTTCTGCTACAATAATTAATGAAGATGATTTTTTACGATCTCTGCCGGAACTGAGGGTATCAATTACCCCTTCTATACTATCGGGGTTTTCAGGAACCATTACCATTTCTGCACCACCGCCTATACCTGTTTGTATAGCTATATAACCAGAATCTCTACCCATTACTTCAACGAAAAAGACCCTATCATGAGAGTCGGCAGTATCTCTAATTTTATCAATCGCATCTAAAGCGGTATTAACTGCTGTATCAAAGCCTATTGTATAATCGGTACCATATAAATCGTTATCGATCGTTCCCGGAACACCAATAGTGGGAATGCCAAATTCTTTCATAAACATTTCTGCTCCGGTAAAAGTACCATTGCCTCCAATAGCAACCATTCCTTCAACTCCCATTTTTTGCATATTTTCATATGCCTTTTCACGACCTTTTTTCGTTCTGAACTCTTCTGATCTGGCTGATTTCAATATTGTTCCTCCCCGCTGAATGATATTACTTACATCTCTAGATGTTAATTTTTTAATATCTCCTTCAATCATACCCTTATACCCTCTAATTATCCCGTACACTTCAACATGATTGTATAATGCAGCCCTCACTACAGCTCTTATTGCTGCATTCATGCCCGGTGCATCACCTCCAGATGTAAATACTGCTATTTTTTTCAAAATTTAGAATTTTAATCAGTAATTTTTATAATGTTTGGTAGTGTAAACACTTTAAAGTGTTAAAGTGACATGTGTTCAGTAATTTGTAGTTAAGGTTTAGAGAGCAAATTAATTTATACTTTCATTTTTTTATGTACTTAATATTTGCCTTCCCAAATCTATGCAAATTTATCAATAACTATGAATAGCCTACAAGTCTTTAGATGAATTTTACATCTGGCAAATATCAAATTATTTTTTTAGTAACTGTAATGGTGTATCTGCTTATCCACCTAGTTACACTGACTAGCTATCCATTACCTTGGTATGATGAAACTTACATGGCAGCTATTGGGAAAGCTTTCTTGGAAACAGGGAGATTTACTAAAACAGTTGCCTATTTCACCGATACTCCTACAGAAGACTTGCGTTATGGTCCAATGTATTTTATAGTAGCTGCATTTGTTTTTAAGGTATTGGGCTTTGGTATTTTTCAATTCAGGCTAATTGCTTTTATAGCAGGAATATTTACGTTTTGGCTAAGCTTAAAAATTTATTTTACTGAAAAGAATAATGTACTTATTGCATGGTGTATAATTGCCGTGCTGGCTATTGATTCATTCTATTTTCGCTGTATGCACGAAGGCAGAATGGATTTACTTGCTTCATGCTTTATGTTAACTGCACACTTATTTATCTTAAAAGTTTTTCATTTAAATAAAAAAGATAAAACTATACTGAAAGCACTATTCATAGCAGGTTTTTTTGCTGCAATAAGCTTACTTACTTCGCCAAGATTAGGGTTTGCCTTACCATTGTTGTTTATTTACTTATTAGGTTTTTTTATATTCAAAAACCCCTCACTACTTCTAAAAGCACTTATTAGCTTTTTGCTACCATTTGTAAGTATTTATTCTATCTGGATATTTTATGCTTTTGGAGGCTATACACACTTTATTAACTTTTACATTGAAAACTTAGGCTATACACGGTTAAACGGCTATCCCTTCTATTTCCCTAAACAGCAAATTCCATTGCTAGCAATATGTATTATCAGTGTTTTCTTAGGAGTTTTACAAAAAAAAGGCAATTACTTTACGCCTCTTTCTATTATGGCACTTATCAATATTGCTTCTTATTACCTAGTAGTTTACGACAATGGACCTTATGCCTCGCTCATTTATCCTTATTTGTATATTATCATTTTTATAAATTTCGAAGGTAGTTTTTGGAAAGAAGCATCAGAGAAAATTTTCAAAACAAGTAACTAATTCATCCATTCCCAAGCACTAGAATATGCCCCAAGCTGCTCCATTATTTTCAAAAATTGTTGGTAAAAAGGATGTTGACCCAACGTAGCACTATCGCCAATTATAATTAATTTTTTTCTGGCACGTGTTAGTGCTACATTCATTCTACGGGTATCTTCGAGAAAACCAATTTTCCCTTTGTCGTTGCTGCGCACCAAGCTGATATAAATTACCTCTTTCTCTTGCCCTTGGAAACCATCTACCGAATTAATTTTGATGAATTCATCAAAAGCATTTACCTCAGCATCTTCTTTCAATAAATCTTTAATGTATTGTACCTGCGCTTTATAAGGAGAAATAATTCCTACAGAAAATGTATCATTCAATAAATATTTATGTGTGGCATAAATGTGCTCAAACAACTTAGCGAGATGTTTTAGAATAAGTCCGGCTTCGTCAGGATTGAACTTACTTAGCGTTTCTGGGTTTTGCTTTTCTTCAAAACTACACCCGGCTGTATCAATAAATTCTATAGGCTTAGCAAGTAGATAATCATCTGTAGTATTGGCTAATAGATGGTTTTTTACTGATTCATGCGCTTGCAATTCACCTTTATAAAACATTTGATTTGAAAACTGCATAATTTGTTTGTGCATTCTGTATTGCACATTTAGCATCACATCTACCTTTTGCCTTTTAATTACTTTTTCAAATAAGGTAGTGCTCAAACCAGCTTGCATTGCTTCGTAAGATTTTACAGTAGGGGGTAACTGAAAATGGTCTCCTGCAAATATTACTCTATCCGATTTTGTTATAGGAATCCAACTCGCAGGCTCTAAAGATTGGGCAGCTTCATCAATAAAAACAGTACTAAATTGCCGGTAACGGATGAATTTATTCACTGTCCCCACCAAAGTAGCCGTAATTACTTGTGCTTCTTCCAATAAGCGATCTACTATGTATTTTTCTAAGTAAGTGGCTTCATCTAATACTTTGTGGGCTTCTTTCATCAATAATTTGCGTTGCTCCCTTTCAGCCCTCCCAAAATTGCGTTTGTATTTAAATGCCATTTTGCGTAGCTCTTCACCTTTTTTGCGCAGTTTTTTCAAAAAAGGATAATCAGTATGAACAGTAATTTGTGTTTCTAAGCTGTGTTGCATCAATTCTTCACTCACTCTGGCAGGATTACCTATTCGTAATACTTTTAATCCTTTTTTCAGTAGTTTTTCGGTCAGTAAGTCTACAGCAGTATTACTAGGCGCTGTTACTAAAACTTGCTTCTCATTTTCTAAACTTAATTTAACTGCTTGCACAAGGGTAGTAGTCTTTCCCGTTCCAGGAGGACCATGGATAATAGCAACATCTTTGGCACTAATAATTTTTTGAACTGCTGCTTGTTGCGAATGATTGAGCATACCAAAATCAGTAAGGGCAGGTAGGTCTTCATTAAAAGCCGCAAGCGATTTACCCAATAAAATATCTCTCAAATCTTTGAGCCTACCTTCTTTGGCGTCTTGTACCCTTGAAAGAGCAATATCCATTTCTTTATAGCTCAAATCATCAAAAAGCATATTTACACCCGGGTTTCCGTATTCTATCCAGTCAGGCAGTTCTTCTGCATTAAAGGTGATTTTCATACTATTTTTCCAAACGGCTGTGGCAATACCGGGCAATCGTTGACTTTTTTTACCTTCACCAACATGGTTAAATAATGAAACCATGCTTCCGGGTTGGAAAGCATGTGACTCTCCTTGGTAAGTTTTTCTTTCTACAATTACATAAAACTTCTCACCCATACCAATACCCGATTGTTGCAAAATAAGTGGATACCACGTAAGCCCTTTTTTTCTGCGCTCACCTAAAGGCTGCATCACTACTTCTTTCTCGTACAATGCCAAATCCGCCTTCCTTTCAATATCAATTAACTTCTGCAGCTGCTTTAATTCTTCCATGAATTTATGTTAAGTAATCACTACAAAATAACAGCAGATATGTTTAATAATCCTCACTTACTAACAATTTTTGCCTTCTATTGGCGATAAGTAGAAACAATCTGTTGTATATTTAGCAGTACTCAGAATTTAACTTTTCTAATAGTGCTCAAATAATTTTTTAAACTACTACCAACAAGCGCACAGTCTATACCTGACTTTTAAAAAATTTGTTGAAAAGAATTCATATTATCACCACAGCTAGCAGTTTATGATTGCCAAAACTTATGGATGTTCGGTAACCGGTGTTGATGCCTCTATGGTAACTATTGAGGTGAATGTACTTAGTGGAAATAAGTTTTTTATGGTTGGCTTGC
>JBCDJE010000280.1:0-6035 GCA_038748185.1 Bacteroidota bacterium | reverse complement strand
GATCGGGAGATATGGGCATAGGAAAATTGAATACTTGTATAAGTTCAGAGTTTAGTTTTGATGTAGCTGCCAACGATTCGATAGAAGGATGTAGTGAAGTAAGCTTTGCAATTATCCAAGCTCCACTACAAGGTGCTGCAACCATAGATGATGCAGGCATAGTAAGCTACAGTTTAACAGATTCGGATTATGTGGGATTTGATACTTTGTTGTATGAAGTTACCTGCGAAAGCTGTACAAGCTTGAAAGATACAGCAATGGTAGTAATGGAGATTATAAATGGAGATCTGCCTATTAGTATTCCTGATAGAACTTTTTCAAAATCTTGTTTGACTGATGAGGTAATCACAGTATCATTAGAACTTGAAACGACATTAGCTCAATGCGATAGTTCTTTTATCACTATATTACAATTACCTATCTCTGGTGAGGCCGAAATAACGCAAGAAGGTATATTTATTTTCAACCTCTTGAATGATACTTTCAATGGTACTGATACTTTGATTTATGAAGTTTATTGTGCAGGCTGTGAAAGTCAATTAGATACAGCCTCTATTTTTATTGAAGTAGATTGTGCAGAAATATGTGAAGATATTACTATACAAGATGAGACCTTTGTATTAGAAGCCTGTGGAAATCAGATTAGCGATCAGTTAATCGAACTTACTTTATGTGAAACTGTAACCTATAATATTTTAAGGCAGCCCTTACAAGGTAGTTTTAATTTTGATGGAGATAATGGAAGTTTTAATTATACACTTTCAAACCTCGCTTTTAACGGTATTGATTCTGTTACCTACGAGGTAATTTGTGTGAGAGACTGTGGTGAGAAAGCAGATACTGCCACTATTTATTTTGATCTTACAAATAACAGTCTTGTCCTTCCAGTTATCACAAAGCTAATTACGCCAAATAGTGACGGTTTCAACGATTTTCTCACTATTAGGAATATTGACTGTTATCCATCACATACATTTAAAGTATTCAACCGTTGGGGCAATCTTATTTTTGAAACTACAGACTATGCAAATACGCCTGATCAAGCCTGGAGTGGACAAGTAAATAAGAATAGCGGGATTAGTCCGGGAACATTTGTAGGAGATGGTACATACTTTTGTATATTAGAATTGGGTAATGGGAATGAAATTTCAGAATATGTTGAAATCAGAGGATCCAACCGCTAATTTTTTAAAAAAATATGATAATGATTAAAAAACTATTACTGCTAACGGTAGCTTCTCTTCTTTATTTACATGTTTCTGCTCAGCAAGACCCTATGTTTACACAATACATGTTTAATGGTCTTGTACTAAACCCTGCCTATGCAGGTGTTCATGAAGCTATTTCGCTCTCTGCGGGTACAAGGATACAATGGACGGGAACCGGTTCAGAAAAACCTTTTACAAATACTTTTGCTATTCATGCCCCTTTACAGGGGAGGCTGGCAATGGGTGCTAGTTTTACTGATGATCAGATTGGAAGAACCAATCGGGACAGGCTCAATTTGAATCTGGCATATAGAATTCCTATGGGTTTGGGTAAACTCGCTTTTGGGATTTCAGGTGGTATGATGGTTTATAACTTAGATGCTTTTAGCGCCTCAGAAATAGGAGACCCCAATGACCCACTAAATACATCATTTCGTACTACAAAGCCTGAAATTGGTGCAGGTATTATGTACTATACTGATATTTTCTTCTTAGGTGTTTCAACTAATAATCTCATTAATAATGAATTGCAAGATAATGATGCTTCCATGCCTTTTTTTAGGTCTAAGCAGCACTTTTTTGCCTATGCTGGCTATGTTTTCAACATCAACGAAATCGTAAAGTTAAAACCCAACGCATTGTTGAAATATGTAGATGGTGCACCTGTACAATTAGATTTAAATGCTAATGCACTTTTCTACGATCGTTTTGGAGTTGGTTTATCTTATCGTTCTCTTGATGCTTTTAGCATTATTGCCGAGCTACAATTCCCACAAACTTTTTTTAGTGTAGGCTACTCTTACGATTTAGTACATACTGATTTATTCAATCAGCAATTTGGCACGCATGAACTTACTTTAAATTATCGCTTCGGAATTAAAAAGAGTGTCTTGCTAACACCGAGATATTTTTAGTGCTATAACCATAAACTAATTGTTACTTACCACTTATATAATTACTGCAACTTTTTGCTTTTTTAACTTCGTATGTAATAAGTAAGCATATAAAAATGTTCATGTTATTTCTCCAAAAAAAAATTACATACTAATGAACTCACACGAAATTGATTACCAAATTCTGGGAGAATCTATTCAAATAGTTGAAATAGAACTTGACCCTGATGAAACAGTAATTGCCGAAGCAGGTGCTATGGTTTATATGGGTGAAGGCATCACCTTTGAAACAAAAATGGGTGATGGTTCTAAACCGCAAGAAGGCTTCTTTAAAAAATTGCTTTCTGCAGGCTCGCGCATACTAACAGGAGAATCTGCATTCATGACTCACTTTACACACAAAGGAAATGGGAAAGGGCATGTGGCTTTTGCTGCACCTTATCCTGGTACTATCATTCCGGTAGATTTAGCGCATCTTCCTAATAATACCATTATTGTACAAAAAGATGGTTTTTTATGTGCGGCATTAGGTACAAATATCACTGTGAGCTTTAATAAGAAACTTGGTTCAGGTTTGGTAGGCGGTGAAGGTTTTATTATGCAAAAATTAGTAGGCGATGGCAAGGCCTTTATGCATGCAGGAGGTACTGTAATTGAAAAAAGACTGTACGATGAAGAATTAAGAGTTGATACTGGTTGTGTAGTGGCTTATGAATCAGGTATTAGTTTCGACGTACAAAGAGCCGGTTCTCTAAAATCAATGATTTTTGGAGGTGAGGGGTTATTTATTGCAACTTTAAGAGGTACAGGAAAAGTTTGGTTACAATCTATGCCAATTAGAAAACTTATTCAAGCAATTGCTCCTTATAGCAAAAATCGTGATAAGGGCAGTAGTTCCGTTCTTGGAGAATTTTTATCTTCTGATTGATCAAATGAAACGAACATGAATTTTCATCATTCCAAATTCAAACAAGAAGAATGATTAAAATTTTTTGCACATTCAAGAATCAAAAAATTTTAAACAGATGAAAAAAAGAGTAGTATGGTTTTTATATTCAAACTACTCTCTCTTTCCTTTAAGAAATTCAATACCGCAATATTATTTTAGGTTGTAAAAGTCTTATGTATTTCTTTTATAATAAGATATTGTAAACACTTAATTTTTCCTTATGTAAATATTACCATTCATGTTTTTAAATAAAAACTCAGGTCCGCCGCCATTTATATTGGCATACACCCATTTATCAATCGTGTATTTTTTATAATTACCACTGGCTTTTTTTTCAACTACAGGCTTTGAAGCTTGTATTTCCATTTCAAAATCACTGTACACTTCACCTCGTTCACTACTGATTTTTGCACTGGCTTTTATGTTTGCTGGAAGTCGAACTTCAATCTTTCCGTTGAGACTACTAAAAGCCATGGGAATATCAGGTGTAACTGTTTCGAAACCTACTTCAATGGCACCATTGATAGAACTGGCAACTACAGATCCTGAAATATTCGATAAATAGATACTGCCATTTACATTATTGGTTTCTATTTCTCCTTTTATATTTTCTACTGAAATATTTCCATTATTTACAGTATGTAAATTAAGTGAGAATGCTTGAGGAACCATAATCTCAAATATGACAGGTTTATTTATTGCATGACAACTAATATCAACCTCATTATTTTTTTCCACTACGGTAATGTTGTACGACTTGTTAGGAATTCGAAACATGCCGTTTTTTTGAGTATCAGTTTTTCTCTTATCTGTATTATTTTTCACAGTAATAAGTACTTCTTTCCCATTATAACCTATCACATTAATAGAGCCAGTAACCAGATGTAATTTAAGCGTACCGGGATTATTGGGAGTAGTTAAGGGAATGACAAGCTTTTGTTCATCTTCTTGTTGAGCTTGAGCCAATTGTAGAAAAACGGATAAGCTTATAATTATTGAGATTATTAATTTCATCTTTTTAAAATTTAGTCTTATTAAATTTGATTTGTGTTTTGAAGCTTTTTGAACTAGGCTAGTTTTTTTGAAAAAATTTATTTACTACTTACATAAACATCTCCATTGAATGTTTCAAACCTTATTTCCGGTCCTCCTTCTCCTATCTTTATAGTAGTATATCCTTCTAGCTTATATATATTTTCATTTTCGTGAGATTTTGTTTTTATAACCTTTACAGGAAGCCGCTCTACCACTTTAAAGTCAGTATAAAATTTCCCGTTAAAGCTTTTGAAACCTATCTTAGCCCCTAAGTTGTTGGGATAGTGTACTTTAATATCTCCATTTATAGTATTAAAATTCGCGTTAGCAGAAGGATTGTTGGAAGTAATTACTTCTATGTCTCCATTTACAGTAGTGGCTTTTACTACCTCTCCAACATCAGTTAATAATACATTTCCATTTACATTGGCTGCTTTAATTGCTCCTTTATAGTTATTAATCACGATATCGCCATTATTTATAGTAGAAACATCAGAGAGTACATTTTCAGGAACTTTAAGATGCATATCTACTTTAAAGTCATAGTCAATTTTTCGGCTATCAAAATTATAATTTCTTCGACTATCATATCGATAATAGCTAATTGCCGGGCAGGATATAAAAATGAGAATACTATCTTTTTTAGCTCGGCTAATGACTTCCAGTTCTTTTTTTCCTTGTGCAAGTGCAGTAGCATCTTCACCAATTATTTCAAGATTTGCTTCCAATAATATTTCATTGCCACTATAAGGGCTTATTTCTACAGCACCGTTTATATTTTCTACGAATAATACATAATTGCTGCTTTCATTAGTAAAAGTGAGTTTTCTACTAATCGTTTCAGTATGTTTTTGTGCATAGAGTGCAAGTGTTGATACACTTAAAAAAGGTATCAATAAGTGATAGAACTTCATGGTTTGATAAGTTTATTACTACAATAATTTGAGAAGGCTACTATTTACTTTATTCCTAATTTCCTGATTCACACTATCCTTTTTAAGAAATTCTTTTAGTGTTTGTGTTACATTTTTTTCTTGAAGTGCCAGCATTATATCTACCAGTGCTGATTGAACAATAGGTGAGTCCTGTTCGAGAATTGCTCGTATAAGTCCCTCCCTTACTTCCGACTGTTCAGCTAGGTTAAATAAGGCTTCTACAGCAGCAAGTCTTACATTGGTGTTCTCATCATTATAAAGTGTATGAAATAATGTGGCAACTACTTTGGCATCGTAATTATCTATTTCATAAGCAAGATTGACTGCCTTTAGTCTTTGAGTAGCTGATTGCTGTTCAATAAGAGTAAGTAACATCATCTGTTTCATCTGTTGTACTTCCTTTGTAAGACCCAGCATTTTTTCCTGATCTCCACTTTTTTGTAGGTTATAACCTATCTGAATTCCGAGTAATAGCAAAGTAACTCCCAAAACTGCTTGAGGAACATAGCTCTTTGTCCACCATTTTTGTAATAATAGCAAAGCCTGCTCCCATAAAGAATCTTTTTTTGCCTCAAGCCCTTGCTGATAGCCTGCTAGCATAGCATAGAAGCTTGTCTTCATTTTTGGGCTAGCTTCTGGTATTTCTAACTGGCTCATGTTCATCCAAAGATTTTTCATATTGCCAAACTCCTTTTTAAAATCTTCATGTTCATTGATAAAGGCATCTAAACGAGCGGCTTTATCATTATCTAGTTTCCCTTCTAGGTACTCCATCATTAATAGCCTTGCTTCATCATAAGTCATAATCTCTGTTGATATTTAATTGGCTAAAAATCTTTTTTAATTCTTGTAATGCTCTATGAACTCGTACTTTCACTACATTCTCACTACAATTGATCAATACACCTATTTCTTTATATTTCATTCCTTGAAATTTGCTTAACACTAATAATTCCCTTTGAGCGATAGCTAGTTTAGACATTGCTTGTTGTAATAAGGCTGCATCTTCCTTTTC
>JBCDJE010000279.1:0-6053 GCA_038748185.1 Bacteroidota bacterium | reverse complement strand
GTTTTTTATCAGGAAGATACCCAAGAAATTACTTTCAAATTTTCAGGTAGCAAGAAAAGAGTAGTAGCAGTTGACACTCAAAAAGCCTATAAAGAATTAAGCCTAGGTAAAATGAATGCCGGTTCTCATACTTTTCAAGCACCACATAGTTCTAACTGGGTTTTATATTTATCTGATTTATAAAAATGGATATGAAAAGACTTTTAATTTTTAGCTTAATACTTTCCATTTCGATTATAGCATACAATTCGGAGGGTAGACAAAAAAGAGATGAAAAAATTAATATCTGGTATGGTGATGAACAAACCTTTGGGCAAATTGGTCGGGCACAAGACTGGATTAATATTTTAGGTAATGTAGCGCGGAATCAAGAATGGGAAAAAGTAACTTATTTGTTAAATGCAAATATAACAGGAGAATTGACATTAGGTGGCGATAAACATCGATTAGCTAACAAAGGTGATTTTAATATAGAGATAAGCTGGGAGGATGTAAATGAAGGAAAAAATGAATTATTGATAACGGCAATCCCCCAAAAAGGGAAAACTGTAACGAAAGAAGTTACTATCAATGTAGAAAAAGGAAATCTGTGGCCTTTACCTTATCATGTAGATTTTTCTACAGTTTCTAGTTTGCAAGAGGTAGTGCAAGTAGTTGATGGAAAATGGGAGATTACACCAGAGGGTGTAAAAACAGTTGAGCCTTATTACGATAGAGTTTTAACAATTGGAGATACAAACTGGACGAATTATGAAGCCAATATTACTTTTACTATCAATGGATTTACACCGCCTGAAAAAGGGCCACCCACTTTTAATGTAACCCATTTTGGTGTAGCCTTCCGTTGGCGTGGGCATGCTCCTGATCGCTTGCAGCCTAACCGAAAGTGGTTTCCTTTAGGTGCACAAGGAGAATTTCTTTTAAAAAATAACTTGGATTCTTGTACCTGGAGAATCTTATTTGATGGAGGTAAAGGTGCTCCCCCAGCAAAATACACCCAAAATAGAAATGCTATTTCTTTAGATAAAAAAATGCGTATTAGGGCACAAGTAAGTACATTACCTAATGGAGATACACAATATCGATTTAAACAATGGATGCTGGGGCAACCTGAGCCTTTCAGATGGGATGTAGAAGGAGTTGAGGAGGGCAAACGTGATTTTCCAAGTGGTGCATTATGTCTGGTACCACACAATTCAGATGTAACTATTCACGAAGTTACAGCAAGGTCTTTAGTATTACCCAAAGCAACTTATTCTGCACTTCCGGGCTCAGGTATGTTGCACTACAGCGCACCTGTTGGTGGGGTACAAGGCGCTTCAGGTAAATCTTTTTTTACTGAGGTTCTACCTCTGGGGAGTAAATTACAATCTTTACAAGTGAATTTAGGGGAGGCACCACTCAAGATTGTAAAAGGTTTCCGATGTAAAGTGCTTCATACTACCGGAAAAGTTGAAGAAGTATTAATTGGTGCTTCTGATGGTAACTGGCAGCCAGAATTTGAAATTGATGATGCAGTCGAGTTTGTAGGAATTAGTGGGGCAAGTGGTTGGTGGTTCGATAACTTACAATTTCATTTTTCAGATGGAAGCATGACGCCAAGTTATGGTGGTAATGGAGGCGATACTACTTTCAATCTTTTCTTGAATAAAAAAAATGGAGAATATGGAGGTCGAATTCGGGGGTTTCATGGAATTAGCGCTGAGCAAGGTATTGCTACATTGGGCTTAATATTCGATCCGGCAGATTAAACATGAGAAATAACGCTATAAGTTGTATCTTAGATGAAGACTGTTCAGTAGATTTGCAATATGCTTCA
The DNA here is from genome assembly GCA_038748185.1 of Bacteroidota bacterium. GTDB lineage: Bacteria > Bacteroidota > Bacteroidia > Cytophagales > Flammeovirgaceae > Chondrinema. The sequence continues at coordinate 4,234 of JBCDJE010000279.1, read as the reverse complement.
AAACTTACTTTCAGACATAAGACAATGTAAGGTATGTGAATCACACTTACCATTGGGAGCTAACCCAGTAGTGAAAGCAGGTGCAAAAAGTAAGATTTTAGTTGTGGGACAGGCACCCGGCACAAAAGTACATACTTCTGGTATTCCTTGGGATGACCAAAGTGGCAAACGCTTAAGAGAGTGGCTTGATATAGATGAAGTAACTTTTTATGATGAAAGTATAGTAGCAATAATGCCTATGGGTTTTTGTTATCCGGGAAAAGGAAAATCTGGAGATTTACCTCCAAGAAAAGAATGTGCACCTTTGTGGCATAAGCCCTTATTAGAAAAACTTCCTGAAATAAAGCTCACTTTATTAATTGGGCAATATGCACAAAAATATTATTTGGAAGCGTTGGCAAAAACTACAGTAACAGAAACCGTAAAACATTTCAAAAATTTCTTACCCGATTTTTTTCCTCTACCGCATCCTTCTCCTAGAAATAACATTTGGATGCGAAAAAATCCTTGGTTTGAATCAACAGTTATCCCAGAATTAAGGGAAAGAGTACATGGTATTCTAATTGCTTAAGAAATTTTAAAAGATTTAACTTTCAGCTTCTTGTATCATTTCTAAAAGCTTTTTAGAAGTTTTCCAATTCCTTGTAGTTGCTTGCACTTTTAATTTTTGCTCAAAGAAATTGTTGGATAGTTTACTTTTTCCATACCCACTACGGCAAGCGAAATAGATCATGTCATCAACGATGTGAATTTCCTCGGTATCTTGTTTTGCCTTTTCAATTTTATCATAAGGGATCATTTCAGGTATATTGGATAAAAAGGTAAAATAAAGAAATGGGAGATCGGCCTCATTGAATGGATGCTTTTCGATTTTAGTTTTGAACGTGTTTTTATCGAGAACCAAGACAGTGACTTCATAACCAAATTCTTCTAAAATTTTCTTACTGATTTGTTTAGCTAAATTTGTGTTATCCTTATCTGTACTTTCAAAAATTACATTCCCACTTTGTATGTAAGTTTGAACATTCGTAAAACCAAGTCTTTCATACAAAGCTTTAAGCTCAAGCATTTTAATTTTTTTCTGACCGCTTACATTGATGCCGCGTAATAATGAAATATAGTACATATAATTCTCTAATGTTTTATAGTAAAAAAACTTCGTCGTATAGTATTTTTCCTTCAGTATCTCCTAATGAAATGGCTTCTGCAGCCCCCAAACCATTAAACATCAGGACTAGGCCTACTACTTTGCCTAAATCATTACTAAATGTAGTATTAAAAATTTGTTGGCTATTTAGCGTAATGATTGCCTTCTTGTTTTCAACATGTAGCGATAAATCTTGCCAATTGTAAACATCAGTCCCAAACTTTGCGAGATTATTTGTCTTTCCACTGATGTATGTATCACCCAATTTCATATTGAGATTACTTACACATCCCGGCTCAGTAAGCTGAATATAAAAGATGTGTTCTTCACACAAAATCCTAACTTCCATAACAGGACATACAGCCCGATTAATACTATCGTATTTAAGGCGTGTATGAAGTTGGAAATCGGAACTGGGTAAATTACCAAAATCGCGAATATTAGAGTAGGTTAATGTATAGGGTTGAGTAATGTCAATTTGTGCGTGTTTTAATTGTTCCGCTGAGGCTTCCAAGATACCATAATGTACCAGATTTTCAGTTAAGTATTTAGGTGTTTTCGGGAAATAACCATTAAAAGCATGCCCGATCCATCCATCTGTAGTAATATGGACTTTATGGATTTTTAGAATAGAATCGTTGGCAATCAGTTTTGCTCTATGAAAACCGGGATAGTAATAAATGCTTGTGAAATATTTACTTTTAGGATCAATAGGTTCTTTATATTGTTCATTCCAGGATTGTTGAATAAAAAAACTATCGGCTTCAACCTGGCTTAGGTCATACTCGAAAATTACAGAATTAGGCACTCCTGAAGTAACCATTTTATCTGCTGTAAAATTTACCTGCCCATTAATTACCAAACTATTATCAACTTGTTTAGTAAAGCTCCAGTAAATCAATCCGGTAGATATTAACAATACGCTGATAAACATGCTAAGCAAGTATTTTTTTGCAGATTTAGCCAAAAAAGGAATTGATTTGCTTTGTTTTTTTTGTTGATGAAACTTAAAATCATTCCATTCTTTAAAATCTAATATAGAAACTAAAGCGTTGAGTGTGGTAGGATGTGGTTGTTGAAAGGCATTTGACCAAAGCCTTTTTAGCGTAGATAAACTGAGTAGTATCCCTGATTTTTCTTCAATAAGTATTGAGAGATAATTAAAATCGCGTTGTTTAAGTTTTATTACTGATTGGTTAGGATAGAGTTTTTGCTCTATCATTTTTTTACAAATAGCAATGTATTGTTCTTCGGTCATGATGCTAAATGGTTAAAAAACGTAATCTGAACGCAAAATGAACTGTATTTAAATACTTAACCAGCCAACAAAGCTTTTACTTTGCTTCAATTAATTTATCTGAAAATATAAAAGATTTCTAGCATGAAAAATTCATTTTTTATTTTGTTGGTAATATGTTTACCCGTAAGGTTATTAGCACAGCAAGTATCCGTTCCGTTCGATTCAAAACGTTGGCATACGAAAGGCGCTGAATATAGCCTAGAAAATTATAAAGGCAAGGAAAGTATTTTTTTAGAAAAGGGGCATATTTACTTAGAAGATGTAGACTTCTTAAATGGTACTATTGAAGTAGATATCAATTTCCCACAACATCGTGCTTTTCATGGTATATCTTTCAGGCTTCAAGATGATAACAATTACGAGGATTTTTATATAAGACCTCATCAGTCAGGAAACCCTGATGCCAACCAATACACTCCGGTATTTAATGGATTTGCCGGATGGCAATTATATTATGGAGCTGCTTATGCTGTTCCTATAAAATATGAATTCAATGAATGGCATACGGTAAAAATTGTGGTATTAAATAAGCAAGCTCAGATCTATTTTGACAACATGGAAGAACCTGTCCTACATATAGAAGAGTTGAAAAGAGATGTAAAAGGTGGTAAAATTGGCGTGCGTACTTTTGTAGGACCTGTACACTTTGCCAATTTTAGGTATACTTTACATGAGCCTGAATTAAAATCTGATGATATAGAAATTGCTACACTATCTGAGAATGTTATTCAAAACTGGCAGGTTTCTAATAGCTTTCCTGAAAAGCTTGTAGGAGAGTTAGTTACCTTACCTAAATCATTTAAAGAAAAACTTTCTTGGCAAGATGTAAAAGTAACATCTGAAGGGCATGTTAACCTAGCGAAGTATGCCAGCACAAAGAAAACGGATAATACCGTTATTTCGGCAATAGATATTGAGTCTGAAGAGGAACAAATCAAGAAGATCAATTTTGGATTTAGTGATAAGGTAAAAGTATATCTGAACGATCAGTTATTATATGAGGGGAATGATACTTTTGTATCCAGAGACTATCGATTTTTAGGTACTGTAGGTTTTTATGACGCGCTATATCTTCCACTTAAAAAAGGTAAGAATACACTTTATTTTGCTGTAAATGAAAGAATGGGCGGTTGGGCTGTGCAAGCGAAGTTTGAAAATATGGAAGGTATTTCTTTAACGCAGTAACGCGAAATTATCGAGTAAGTGGCTAGTCATATTTAGCTTGTAGTTTTTTGGAAAATAACATATTGATATTCAAAAACTTATAAAGTTTAACAGTACGGATGGTTACTGCTAGATATTTTTGGTTTGAGAAAACACGGGATACACCATAAGTGGTGTTTAGTACGAATCGAGCTTTAGGAATTAGAGGGTTGTATCTCACAGCCCTCTTTTTCTAAAATGTTTAGCAATATGGGTTTTAAATATAACAGGTTGTCTTTTTTTATATAACAAATATACTATTAACAAATAATAAACCTTGCCTTATCAACTATATACTAAGCAGCTAAAATAATAGTAGTATCATTTCAATAAGCCAAAATCACCATTAAGCCTGAAGTGAGGTCTTTAATTTTGCATTCAGACTAAAATCAGTTATTTTTCTATGGTAAAGTATACTTACTTTAATCATGTAAATTGAAAATGACTAATAATATAAAGTTAATAGGTCTTTTTTTCATATTAGGCTGTTTTGGTTTCTTTATTTGGTTCTTTGTATTGTATGAACCTCCGGTTGATTTTAATACTGAAGTTAAACCCCTTCTCAATAAAAAATGTATTTCCTG
>JBCDJE010000278.1:0-6060 GCA_038748185.1 Bacteroidota bacterium | reverse complement strand
GCCGGCGGTACTGGCGGGGGTGGGCGCCCCACTGGCTCTTGATGACGTTGCCGATGCCATGGCCGGCTGAATCTGTAGCTAGGGCTGCTGCCAGGCAGTTTCATGGTAAACACTACCGAATGCTTACCTTTCCTCATGTAACAAAAGTATATCAGGTCGATAAAATTATTGAAAAATCTTATAAAGAAGTTGTACCAATCATAATAGTTTTTACTACTGTACTGGAAGAAGTAAGAAACGCAATCATCTCTGCGTGTGAATCTTTTGATATCGAATATCTCGATATTATGGATCAGGCACTTCAGGCATTTGGCAGGAAACTCGGTGCTCCACCACTTTATAAAGCAGGTTTGTCGAGGAAGTTAGATCATCAGTATTTTAGTAAGATCGATGCAATTGAATTTACTATCAGGCATGATGATGGTAAATCACCTGAAGGTATAATGAAAGCAGACTTAGTTTTAATTGGTGTTTCACGTACTTCAAAGACGCCACTGAGTATGTATTTAGCCTATTTAAATTACCGTGTCATTAATGTTCCCATAGTACAATATATACCTGTTCCTGAGCAAATTTATAAGGTTTCATCAAGTAAAATTATTGGGCTTACAATTGAGCCAAAGTTGCTCAGCCAGATACGAATAGAAAGAACAAGAATGATGGGATATAGACACAATGACCATTACAATAATATGGTATTCATTCTTGAAGAATTAGAATTTGCTTCAAAAATTATGAAGCGAATCGGATGCCCTATTATAGATGTAAGTAATAAAGCAATTGAGGAAACAGCTAATGAAATACTAGAAATAATTCTACACCAATAAAAAGAAGTATATATGGAAAGCCAAAAATTAGTCTATTCGTTTGAAGAGGGTGCTAAGGAGATGAGAAACCTTTTAGGAGGCAAAGGTGCAAACCTAGCAGAAATGAAACGTATTGGTTTACCTGTACCACCCGGTTTTACAGTAACAACAGAAGCTTGCAACAATTACTTCAAAGTAGGTAATAAGATTTCAAAAGCATTAGAAGATGAAATCTTTCAACATGTACAAAAACTTGAAAAAGAAATTGGTAAAAAATTTAGCGATGTCAAAAATCCTTTATTAGTTTCTGTTAGATCAGGAGCTAGGGTTTCTATGCCGGGTATGATGGATACCATTTTAAACTTGGGTTTAAATGATGCTGCTGTTGAAGGTATGGCAAAACTTACTAATAATGCCAGGCTTGCCTATGACAGTTACCGCCGTTTTATTCAAATGTTTGGCGATGTGGTATTAGATATTCCTAAACATCATTTCGATAAGGTATTTGATTTGAAGAAAAAAGAAATTGGAACAATTGACGATACTCAGTTAGGCGCTCAGCATTTAAAAGAAATCATCAAAGACTATAAAGAAATTATTATCAAATATTCTGGAAAGGCCTTTCCACAAGACCCATATAAGCAACTGATACAAAGCATAGAAGCTGTATTTAAATCTTTCGATAATAATCGAGCAAGGGTTTATAGAGAACTGCATGGTCTGCCTCAAGATATGGGCACCGGAGTAAATGTTCAGGTGATGGTATTTGGAAATATGGGAGAATCTTCTGCTACAGGTGTGGCATTCTCTCGTAATCCTTCTGATGGTAAAAATAAAGTTTTTGGAGAATATCTATTAAACGCACAAGGAGAAGATGTTGTAGCCGGTATCCGTACACCGCTAGAATTAGATGAACTAAAGAAATCACTTCCTGAAGCTTATCAACAATTCATTGATATCGCTAAATATCTCGAAAACCATTATCGGGAAATGCAGGATATTGAATTTACCATTGAAAAGGAAAAGCTATACATCCTTCAGACACGAACTGGAAAAAGAACCGCTACAGCTGCAGTAAATATTGCTGTAGATATGGTGAGTGAAAACCTAATTGATGTAGAAACCGCTCTTAGTAGGGTTGATCCTTATCAAATAGAAAAATTATTGCATCCAACTTACGACGAGGCGGCTATTAAAAATGCCAAGGTTTTAGGCCGAGGTTTACCCGCGAGTCCTGGTGCAGCTACTGGTAAAGTATATTTTAATGCAGAGGATGTAGTAAATGCTGTAAATCGCGGAGAAAAAACCTTGTTAGTACGTACTGAGACTTCACCAGAAGACATAAAAGGTATGGCTAATGCACTTGGAATTCTAACGGCAAGAGGCGGTATGACTTCACACGCTGCGGTAGTTGCAAGAGGTATGGGAAAATGTTGCATTGCTGGTTGCAGTGATATCACTGTAAATGAAAAAGAAAAGGTAATTTATGCAGGAAATATATTAGTTAGAGAAGGAGAATACCTCTCTATTAATGGAAATACTGGCGAGGTTTACTTAGGAAAAATTCAAACAAGAGAAGGTGAGGTAACGGGCAAGTTCAAAACGCTAATGTCTTGGGCTGATCGTTACAGAAAACTGAATGTAAGAGCAAATGCTGATACTCCAAAAGATGCCAAACAAGCAATAGAATTCGGTGCAGAAGGTATCGGTTTATGTAGAACAGAACATATGTTTTTTGACGAAGATCGGATAGATCATGTTCGAAAGGTGATTATTTCAACAAATACAATTGAGCGCGATGCAGCCCTTTCAGTACTTTTCAATTATCAAGAACAAGACTTTATTGGTATTTTTGAAACCATGGGTGAGAAGCCCGTAACCATTCGTTTGCTTGATCCGCCACTACACGAATTTCTTCCTGTAAAAGATGAAGAAATAGAGCAACTATCGAAGCGAATAAAAATAGATGTAAAACTTCTTAAAGAAAGTATAGCCAATTTAGCTGAAACAAATCCTATGTTAGGTCATAGAGGCTGTAGGTTAGGAATAACTTTCCCTGAAATTTATGAGATGCAGGTAAGGGCTATTGTATCAGCTGCAATTGAAGTTAGAAGGAAAAAAGGTATAAAAGTTCAGCCCGAAATCATGATTCCTTTGATAAGTCATGCTAATGAACTTGATTTTACAGTAAAACAAGCAAAAGAAATCAGTGCTTATTTACTTAATGTCAACAATGAAACCATTGAAATAAAATTTGGTACTATGATAGAAACGCCAAGGGCTTGTGTAACAGCCGATGAAATTGCTCCTATGGCAGATTTCTTTTCATTTGGTACAAATGATCTTACTCAAATGAGCTATGGTTTTTCAAGAGATGACGCTGCTAAGTTTTTACCTGAATATAAGCACCTTCAGATACTTGAAAGGGACCCATTTGCAAGTCTCGACCAAAGAGGTATTGGCAGGCTAATTACTATGGCAGTACAACTTGGCAAGAAGAATAAGAAAGAGTTACATATTGGTATTTGCGGTGAGCATGGCGGTGACCCAGAGTCTATTGATTTTTGCCATAGGAATGGACTTGACTATGTTTCATGCTCGCCTTTTAGAGTACCAATTGCTCGTTTAGCGGCAGCACAAGCAGCTATTAAATATCAGTTTGAAGATACATCACAAGATGAAAATATACTGATAGCCAATATGTAGTATCAAAACAGGAAGGTACTTTTATTGATCTAAAGTGCCTTCCATAATTCTGATAATCCATGAAAAGGATTAATAATATTTTAGTTCCAATTGATTTTTCGAAATGCTCGAAAAATGCTTTACTATACAGTACGCATCTTGCAGAGCTTTTTCAAGCTAGATTATTTCTGATGCACGCTTATGTATACCCTGTTGGAAGTATTGAAATGAGTTATACGGCCAATGATGAATTTTATCAACAGATTGCGATTGAGGCAAAGGAGGAAATGAAGGTATTTGAACATGAAATTCTAAGTAGAACAGGTATTGAATATTACACTATTTTCGAATCAGGCTCGGCGGTTAAAAATATTGAACAAACTGTAAATAACTATCATATTGACTTGGTAGTAATGGGCACAAGAGGAAAATCTATTTTTGAAAGATTTTTATTTGGTGGTAATGCAGTTAGCCTAATAGGGAAATTTAACGTGCCTATATTGGTTGTTCCTGAAAAAGGAAGTCACTTCAGTATTGAAAATTTGGTTTTTGCCTATAACTTCAAAAGTTTTAAGGATTTACAATTATTAGATACATTACTTTATTTTGCTGATATTTTAAATGCAAAGATTCACATCTTGCACATCGCATCAGAAATAGGAGAATCGGAGAAAGTGAAAAATTTAGATAATGGTTCTTGGATCAGTAAACAATTAAAAGGAGTAGATCATGCTTACCATTTTATCCAAGATAATGATATAGAGAATGCTATCTGGAATCATCTTGAAAAAGGAGGAGGAGATTTATTGGTACTAAAACCAAGAAAAAGCAGGAAAATTTTAGAAAAACTGCTTTCAAAAAGTATCAGTAGAGAAATGGTTTATCATCCTCATTTACCAGTTCTTATTTTACAGTGAGTTTTGAAAGTGTTATTTTTTTCTAAAAAAGCTTTAAAAAAATACTAATCATGTAGATAATATTTCCTCCTATAGCTAAAATAGGAACAAGTAGAGCACTAAAAGCAACAGATAGTCCTTTTGCTTTTATGTGTCCGTTGTCATTAATTATGGGTTCACCTGGCATGCTGTCAAACATCATCGACTGTGTAGGTTCTTCTTTGTTGTAAAGTAGAACTTCTACTTCTTCATCTTCTAATAAATGTGCTTCATGAGTATGTGTTTCGGTCATATATCTTTGTCCATCAGTAGCTTTAAATTCAAAAAACATTTGATACACTACTTGATCGTTAATTTCTCTGCCTGTTGCTGTTTTCCTAACTAACTTCCCATAACCCACTTCACCGTGTTTCAATAACTTAATTGTTTGTTTTCCTCCTCTGAACCCAAGATAGATCATCAAAAAGCCTATAAGTGGAACGATAAGAGGCAGGAGTCCTACTGCAATACCATATTCTGCGGTGCGAAATCCTTTTATTCTGTTAAATTCAGGATTAGCAGGTACATACTCAATTTCTACTTTATTATTAAGATTAAGTTGTTGTCCTTTACTGAAAGATTTACCCGAAAAAATGCCGTTCTCAGTCCAAAATTCATAAGTATATTCTTCTACTTTTTTTCCATTTATAATGGATTCTGTATCTCTTACTTTTATTACTTTCCCTTGAGAATATGCTAAGTCAGTTGAAAATTTGTTAATATTCATCAAATCTGATTCTAAAGAGAAAAACCAGAAAAAGACCATACCTAATCCAAGAATAGGCCAGCCAATCCGATTGGTTAAGCCACCAAACAATATTTCGAGTTGTGTAGTAAAAGGGATATTTCTTGGAGCATGTGCTAGTTTATGTTTCTCCTGTTGCTGCAAAATCATTAGAAGCAGTTGTTTCTAAATTAAATTACGCAATATAATCATTTAAAAAAATTTACTCAACTGAAGCATGTTTGGCAAACATATTTTTGGAAGGCGAGATGAAAAGCTAAATAGTTTCGTAGCTTGTTTAAAAGTAGCACTTTGCATTGAAAGTAGATAGTGAATTCAGAGGAAAGCTTTGAGCCTTATATTAAAACGTAGAAATAAGTTAGACGCTATTTTTTAATTATTGAAAATGCAATACATTTGCATTTGGATGAATAATAGAGTTTTTGATAGCGCCCTTAAAAGAATTTCAGTAGGAATAGGAATATTCATGCTTATTGGGCAGGTGGTCTTGTTTCAACTTCATATTCATTTAGATAAAAAATGTCATTCTGAATATATTGCCACTCATACAAAATTTGAGTTAGATAGCGACCTCACATCTCACTACTTTTCACCTGAAAAGGGGGCACACAAATCTTGTGATTTTTGTGAGATGTTTTTTAATACAAAATTAAGTGCTGTAAAAAGTTTTACCCTTTTGTTTACGGCAGTTTCTTTCTTTGATTGCCCGCCTTACTTAACGCGATTCGAGACAAGCAGGCTTTTCAATGCCAACCTTAGAGGTCCGCCTTCCTTAAGCAACATATAAGTTCGATTTTAATTTTAAGTCTTTGAACCAAAGGCTCATTGTTGTCTAAATATGTTTCATATGGGAAGGCAGATTTATTTTATATGCCTCATATTGATGCCG
>JBCDJE010000277.1:0-6094 GCA_038748185.1 Bacteroidota bacterium | reverse complement strand
CTGCCAGTAAGTCTTTTTATTATTTTTCATACAATCGGAATGTAGATTGAAACGAATCTCGTGTTTTAATTTTTACTTTAATTAATAATGACACTTAGCGCACTCTAGCCCACCAATGTCTTCTACTTTCAAAGGCTCTTTACTTGTAGTTTCATGCATTTGTACAAGTTTATCGTAGTATTCATTGCCTTTGGCATTTAATTCAGTTTTTCTATGGCAATCTATACACCAGCCCATAGTAAGCAATGAATGTTGCTGTACTACTTCCATCTCTTTTATATCTCCATGGCATTGCTCACATTCTAAACCTCCTACCTTCACATGTTGTGAGTGATTGAAATACGCTAAATCAGGAAGGTTATGAATCCTTACCCATTGAATAGGTTCATCGTTTTCAATAGCAGTATATATTTTCTTTATCTCTTCAGAATTCGTTTTAATTGCATTGTGGCAATTCATACAGATATTAGCAGAGGGAATATTGGCACTTTTACTTTTCTCAACACCAGTGTGGCAATATTTACAATCTATTTCATAATAACCTGCATGTAATTTATGTGAAAATTTAATGGGCTGATCAGGCGCATAGCCTTGTTGAACACCAATACTAAATAAACCATCAACAGTTGCTTTTGCCACAATAGCTACAAAAACAAAACTCACAATACCTGTAAAAGCAGGGCTTTTTATTACAGAAGATAAACTAAATTTCTGCTCAAGGTAGTCTTTATCTTCTTCAGTTAAATCTTTCTCTTGCTTAATGTATTTGGTAAGTACCGAAGCTAGCAATACCATCACTACAACCAGAATAATTAAGATCAACACCAAGCCAACAATAATTGCCAATAGCAAATCGGAATTTATTGAAGGAGTATTTGGGTCAGCAATTGATGTACTGTCTCCACCTCCTGAAGTTTCTTCTGGCTCTTTAAAGGTCTCAGCTTTTACATAGGCAAGAATAGAGAGGACTTCAGCATCAGAGAAGAAATCGTGGTTAGGCATATACTGATTATATTCTTCATATAAAGCGACAGCATAAGGATCACCACTATCAATTACTTTTTGAGGATACTTAATAAAGTTAATTAACCAAGGAACAGGCTGACGTTCCCAAACGTTGGCTAAAGCAGGTCCTACAACCTTTTCTTTGATAGCATGGCATTGAGCACAATTTCCCTTAAACAAACCTGCACCTTCTGAAATCATATTTGGGTCATCAGGAATACCTGTCTCATCTTCTGCTGATGTAGCGGCAGCATCAGCATTTTCTTCAGCTGTGTCTTGTGCAGATAAGGTAGTGCAGAATGTGAAAAATAAAAAAAATGATAAAAATGCTACTTTCTTTCCGAAGAATGTTTTATTCATAATATGAACTCCACGTGATAATAAAAAATCATTTCTCTCTAAAACGAACCAAATTTAGTGTGCAAAATTTTCTAAACAAACAAGATAATTTGCCCTTGCGCATAAGCAGATAGACCTGCCTATTTTTCTTGTGTTATAAATTCATACACTAACTACTTAAACTATTGATATACAATCTATTATAAGGACAAATAGTATATAATTTTGTTATTTAGAATATTTCTAAATTATAAATAGTTTGTTGTTAAAAAACAAAAACGCATCCATTAGAGAATGCGTCAGTTTAATCTTCTTTTGAGGTCGCGAGCGGATTCGAACCGCTGTAAAAGGTTTTGCAGACCTCTGCCTAGCCACTCGGCCACGCGACCCTATAATATTGGCTCAAAAATATTAATTCTATGCTAATCAACAAACAGAAGCATCTCTTATTTCATCAAATTGCTTTTGTTTTACCAATAAACAAAAACTCAAGATTATAAAACTCGAAAAAGTATCCCTTTGTCATTATTTTTATGCAATCAATTACAAGTACTTATGCAACTTGAAGATAATTACAAGCACAAAGGCTTACGGAAAAGTTTAGTAAATCTTCTTATTGATAAGGGGATTACTCAAAAAAATGTTTTGAAAGCTATTCTTAAAGTGCCTAGGCACTTTTTTATGGATACTGCATTTCTGGATCATGCATATGAAGATAAAGCATTCGCAATAGGAGAAGGACAAACTATTTCTCAACCTTACACAGTTGCTGTACAAAGTAGTCTGTTGCAAATAGCTCCAGGCGATAAAGTTCTAGAAATTGGAACAGGTTCTGGTTATCAAAGCTGCATTCTCTTGGAGTTAGGAGTTAACTTATATACTATAGAATATAATAGAGTACTTTTTAGTAACGCTAAAAGGCTTCTCAATAGAATAGGATATAAAGCACATTTTATTTGTGGAGATGGTACAAAAGGATTAGAGTCTGCTGCCCCTTTTGACAAGATACTTGTAACTGCAGGTGCCCCCAAAATACCTAAACCTCTACTTACACAACTGAAGATTGGAGGAAGATTAGTAATACCTGTAGGAGATAATATATCTCAACAAATGCTCTGTATTTCAAAAATTGGTGAAGATGAATTTAAAAAGATGGAATATGGTAAATTTAGATTTGTGAAACTTATTGGGGAATTGGGTTGGTAACTTTTAAGATAAGATTTTAATAGAACTTATGCCTATCAAAAAAAAATACGCAAAAGAATCGTTTGCAACCATGACAGAAATGGTTTTACCAAATGATACCAATACATTGAATAACTTAATGGGAGGTCGATTGTTACACCTTATGGATATTGTAGCAGCTATTTCAGCACAAAGGCATTCTAATAGGGTAGTTGTAACAGCATCTGTTGATAATGTTTCCTTTAAGCATCCTATTGCACTAGGAGATGTTGTAACGTTAAAAGCAATGGTAACTAGGGCTTTTAATTCTTCTATGGAAGTTCATATAGCAGTGAGTGCTGAAAATATACCTTCAGGGAGAAAGATCGTAACAAATAATGCTTTTTTTACTTTTGTAGCAGTTGATCAATTAGGCAATCCTATATCGGTTCCAGAGCTTATCCCGGAAACAGAAGAAGAAACAGAACTCTATAATGGTGCACTAAGAAGAAGACAATTGCGATTGGTATTAGCTCGTAGAATGAAACCTGAAGATGCTAAAGAACTTAAATCAATTTTTTATCCAAAAGAAAACCCTTCGACATAACACTAAAGTATTACTCTCGAAGGGCACATAGCATCTTTAGCGGATTCCCTTATATATATAATACAGCTTTTATAGCTTCAACAGTTTTTGCTGCATTAGGTAATGCCGCCTCAATTAGTGTAGGCGCATAAGGCAGTGGTACATCCAAACTATTTACTTTATGGACAGGTGCATCTAAATAGTCAAAAGCATATTTTTGCACATGATAACCAAGTTCTGATGCAATTGAGCCTATGGGCCAAGATTCTTCCACAACCACTAACCTATTGGTTTTCTTAACTGAATTTACAATAGTTTTGTAATCAATTGGCCTAACTGAAAGTAAATCAATTACCTCAACAGACTTACCTTCTTTTTGCATAATATCAGCTGCTTCATGCGCTACTTTCATCACCTTACCATATGATACTAAAGTAACATCATTTCCTTCCCTCACGATATCAGCTACACCAATGGGCAGTAAGTATTCACTTTCAGGTACAGGGCCCTTATCGCCATACATTAATTCCGATTCCATAAAGATTACAGGATCGTCGTCCCGAATAGCCGATTTCAATAAACCTTTTGCATTATAAGGATTAGAGCATACAATTACTTTTAACCCAGATGTATTCGCATACCAAGATTCAAAGTTTTGAGAATGTTGAGAACTAAGCATCCCTGCATTTCCGGTAGGGCCTCTAAAAACAGATGGTACAGAATATTGTCCGCCCGACATCGACATCATTTTCGCTGCTCCATTTATTATTTGGTCTATGGCAACTAGCGAAAAGTTGAATGTCATAAATTCTATAATCGGTCTCAAACCATTCATTGCAGCACCTATTCCTATTCCTGAAAAACCAAGTTCAGCAATGGGTGTATCTATTACTCTATCAGAACCAAACTCATCGAGCATCCCTTGGGAAACTTTGTATGCACATTATATTCTGCCACTTCTTCACCCATCAAAAAAACTCTTTCATCTCTTCTCATTTCCTCTGTCATTGCCTCTCTTAATGCTTCTCTAAATTGAATTTCTCTCATTGCTAAACTTTAAAAATGAAACCTTTGTAAAAAAGAAATGCGAAAATACATGACAAAAAGCTATTTTAAAAAAAAGAAAGCCTGCTTTCGTAAAAAAGCAGGCTTTTAAGATATATATGTTAATGATTATCTGGTCGCTGCTGTTACAGCATCTTGTACATTGATAAATTCTAAATCCTTAACTGCTCTTTCTTTAAGACTACTATCGATACTTATTGCTTTCTGTAGCATACTCGTTACATCACTACTGTTATCCATTCTCGCTGCAGTTATAGCAGCACAATAATAAGCATGAGCATTTTGAGCATCAGCAGAAACTGCATCTCCAAAAGCTGACTTGACTTTTGTGTAATCATCATCCATTTCTTTACTAGCTTTCAATAGCATAGCAAGTGCTTTGTTGTAAATAGACACAGGGTCATTTCCTGCACGCTCTAATTCTGAAATAGCACTAACATAATCAGCGGTTGTAATTGCGAAGTAACCTTTAAGCGCACTAATGCTTTGTCCTATCTCACCAGAACCACTTGCTCCACTTAAAGTTGATTTTGCTGCAGCAACATCACCACTTAATAACTGCGCACTTGCAAGATTAACTGTTGCTTCTGCAGACTGTTGCTTCTGTACACTTAATTTAAAATTAGAGATTGCTTTTTCTACAAATGACATCTTATCACTTTCAGAATTGGCTTGCATAGCCATTTGCATATAAGTAGCACCTAAATTATTGTAGGATGAATAACTATCGTCCATCTTAATTGCTGCTAGATACATTTTTTCTTTTTCTTGTAATGAGGGAGACATTGAAGCTGCAAAAGCTACCATTTTGGCATTTAAACCATCAACCTCTTCTCCATTTCCTGCTTTCTGAGACATCACCATTATCTCAGCATCAGTAGGTTCAATTTTAATTTTAAGAATTTCAGCTTTACCTGCTCTTAAAGGAGGATATATTTCTCTATAAAGTACACGATAAAACGACAGTGTCTGTAGCTTTAACTCTTTAGATACAAAATCACCAGAGCCATTAACAATATCCATTACCTCACTTTTTTGTGCATCAGAAATTCTATCACTTGCAGTAACAGCTTCTTTAAACGCATTCCAATCTTCAACCACTGGCTTTTGTACAAACTCGATACTATCCATAGTACTTTCATAGTCATACTTACCGGCTAAAGATTTGTAAAATTCTTCAACTACTGACGCCCTTTCGTTAGCTAACTTACTATTTACATCTGAGGAACCTTCAGGAGAATGCATCCCTGTGATATTTACTCTTCTAGTAGGTAAATTTTCTTGTACATACCCATCAAGCATTTTTCCCATTTCTCCTCTTCTCTCGCTATATCTTAAGTTTGACCTTCCTTGCAAAAAGTAGAAATCTACATTTTGAGGCTCGTATTTCTCAGAATTATCATAACCATGAGGAATATAATTTGCAGCATAAGGTGCTTTTGTTAGCTGCGAAGTAGTGATTACACCTTTTCCAAGGTCATCAATTGTATAGAACTCTGATTCTTTAAATTTCTCCGGCTTCGTTTTCTTGAATGCCCTACCCTTAAATTGAACTTGTCCTTCCTTATATTGCTCATCGTAAATAAAGCCAAAATACTTCTCTACAGTAGGAGAAGGATTCTCAGCTAATTGAGCTCCATCATATTCCATTTTACCAAGTAAAACCGGATCAGCTGTTTCAGTATCATAATACACATCTAATTCGTACATTACTTTTGGCTTCAGTACATTAGATGGAACTTGAACCGAAGCAACAAATGAAACAGAATCTCCGTGTAACTCCAATGGTGAAGGCTTCAAGGTAGATTGTCCATTTTTAGCTGAATCAATTAAGCATTATTCTAAAGAAGATAGACTAGTAGAGCCTTTTATTTTTCCTAAGACAACGTCAGTTTTGCCAGAAGGGAGTTCGGTATTTCTCTCATCTAGTCTTGT
>JBCDJE010000276.1:0-6113 GCA_038748185.1 Bacteroidota bacterium | reverse complement strand
CTCGATTACTTAAAGAAGATAATTTAGCAGCATTTGAATACCTTTTTAAGAAAAGATACCAGGAATTATTGGTTTTCAGCGTAAAAGTAACACAACTGCAGGTAATATCTGAAGAAATAGTACAAGATATATTTGTGTACTTATGGGAAAATAGAAATAATTTAATCATTAAAAGTAGCCTGAAATCATATTTATATACAGCTGTAAAACACCGCTCTATTGACTATGTAAAATCCAAGTACGCCCGCATGCAATCGGTAGTGGAAAGTGAAGGGGGAGCTCTGCAAATTGGGAGTAATCTTACAACTGACGAAAATTTACATGAACAAGAATTGGCAACTGTCATTCAAGCAGGACTACAAAACTTACCCGAAAAATGTAGGATAATTTTTTTAATGAGCAGAGACGCTGGGTTAACCTATCAAGAAATTGCAGAAGCGTTATCTATCTCACCTAAAACTGTAAAAGCACAAATGGGTATTGCCTTAAAAAAGATGAAAGCCTATTTGTTACAGTATTGGGATAAAATAATAATATTGATTATCAGCATGTTATGATTTTCTTTAAAAGAAATAATCTTTTTTTTAGGCCTAATACATTGTTTTCTCGCCTTACTATTGGAAACCATAAAGAAGGAAAACTAACTAGGTTTTAGTTTTTACACTATAAAGTAAGGATAGTACAAGTTGAAATACTTATTTTAACTAAAAAAGAAAAATGCAGGGGCATTGGAAATAAGATTCGGCTGGCTTCTGGCAAGACTGAATTTTGCTAAATTGATTTCATAAAACCAAGCTCCTGTTTTTTTAAGATTAAATAATCATGAGCATTGAAGTAATTAAATGAAACGTCCATGAGTAAATAATTATTAACTCGCACACGAGCTTGATTATTTAAAAATGGTAAGTTCCATCTGACTACTGAAAATAATTATAAACAGATGAAACCGGATATACACCAACATATTGCTGAATTTTTAGCTGCAAAAGCAAAAGGTGAAATTCCTGAAGCTTTACAGGTAATCGTAAAAAGTTGGATTGAAGAAACTCCGGAGAACAAAAAGGAATTTGATCGCTTACAAAAAGTTTGGGATCTTTCCGGTGCTGATAGAGAAATTACATCCAGCACTAATGAAGCTTGGGAGAATGTGAAAAATAGAATCACAGTAGATGTGCATCAGTCAGAAGTCTTATCAGGTGCTCAGAAGCCTCCTCATTTTAAAATCTATAAAGCACGAAACACAAGAGCATTCTTTATTAGGCGGGCTGCTTCTATTGCCATATTATTTTCGATAGGTATAGCTATTTGGCTTTTATCAAAATCAACTTTTTGGATGAAGCTCAACTACGAAAAACTTTCCACCACAAAAGGTAAAATCGAGCAAATTACACTATTGGATGGTACTAAAGTGACGCTCAACGGAAATTCTAGTTTGTACTATCCTAAAATGTTTAAAAAAAATAAAAGAGAAGTACTTTTGGAAGGAGAAGCCTTTTTTGAGGTCACACACCAACCTGAAAAACCTTTTACAATTTTATCGGGAGAAGTGTTAACTACTGTATTGGGTACTACTTTCAATCTTCGTCATATTGAAAAAGAAGGTTTAACAGAATTACTCTTGCAAGAAGGAAAGGTTTCGTTTGAAGTAGGGGACAAAAAAGAAATTATATTACCCGGCGAAGTAGTACAATTCAATAAGAGTAAAGCGAAAATAGCAAAAAAGGCAAATGAAAACATTAATATAACCGCTTGGAAATCAGGAATATTAAATTTTAAGGAGACATCAATTCAGCAAGTAGTTACTGTCCTGGAAAGGTATTACCAAATAGATTTCTTAGTGGATAACATTGATGAGCTACATTGTAACTATACAGGCACATTTAATGAAAGTACACTAGATGAAGTACTAGAGGTGATGCAGCTCTCGGCAGGCTTTGAGTTTAAAATAAATGAAAATAACGTAGTTATATCGGGAAATTTTTGCCCATAAAATTGATTTTTCACATAAATAATTTTTGAAAATACCTAGTATAAAAAATTTAAATACCTATTCCTTCTTATGGTTTCCACCTAATTGATTTTTCAACATAAAAAGGGATAAAATGAAAATATTCAGTATTGCTTATAACAAATTTACGCAGAGATTGAAATGGTCTTTTTCAATAAATGGAATAATACTTTTAGGTGTAGGTTGTTTATTGAGTTTCGTCGGTTATGCACAGAAAATAGACATAAAAGAGACCTATAAAGAGAAAAAAAGGTATGCTATAATATACTCCAAATATGTAACACCAGCTCAACTCACCTTTCCAGCTAAGGAAATCAATAGTATTAAGATGAGTAATGGAGCAGGCAAGATCGAAGTAGTTTCTTCTGAGAAAGATGAAATAGAGATAGAAGCTTCAGTAGAAAATCGTGCTTTAAGCAAGAAAAAAGCAAAGAAATTTATTGAAAAATATTTACAACTCTCTATGGAAAACATCAATGGAGAATTAGTAATAAAGAGCTATTTTGAAGGTAAGTTGAGAAGAAAATATGAGAGAAGATATGGTTTAGGACACTTGATTGAAACTCCAGGTTCAAGAACGAATGTTGTGCTTAAAGTGCCAGCTGGTATTCAGCTAAATATCTACGATAGATCGGGCAGTATATTAATACATGGTTTAGAAAATGATATTGTATTAAATGACAGGTCGGGTAGTACTGTAATTAAGAACGTAACAGGTGATGTTAAAATAAAAGATAATTCGGGAAATTTAAGCGTACAAAACCAGGAAGGTGATTTAGAGATAAAAGACCGCTCAGGCTCCTTATATCTTGAGTCAATTGGCTTAAATAAGAAAAACTATCAGATTGATATAAAAGATACATCTGGTGGCATTAAAGCAAAAGGTTTAGGTGGAGATGTGAGATTGCGTGACAAATCAGGAACAGTAGATTTAAATATGATTACCGGCTCAGTTGAAGTAACGGATGCATCTGGTTATCTGAACATTTCAGAAGTGGGTTCTTATGTTAAAGTTAATGATAAGTCGGGGAGTATTTATTTAAAAGAAATTGCCAGAAATGAGCAGGTACCTTATCGTATTTCGATAAATGATTCATCGGGGAGTATTTTTTTGCATAGTGCAGGAACTGGGGCTTACATTAAAGATCGTTCAGGGCGAATTACTGTAAAAGACATTAAAGGGGATCTTGAGATAATCGATCGTTCGGGAGGTATTTCAGCACGCGATATATCTGGTGAATTATCTGTAAAAAATAATTCAGGAAAAATCCATGCAGATAATTATTTTGTAAAAAACCGCTAATAATTGATTCTTAGCCACGGTGCGATGCTATTGCCCGTGGTTAAAGCATTAAGAAATTAGTGGTTTAATGCGAGGTTTTTGAGATGTTACCGAAAATATAGAGCGAAGCTTCTTGTGAATTCTCTCAACATGATAAGCTAAATGCTATCAAATATTTGACGCTCATCTTTTTTTGAAGAAATGTGTTTTTGCAATTTTAAATGATTTTCAAGTCAGTTTTTGTATGTTAAAAACTATATTGATACTTCTTTTTGTATTTACATATAAAGCAGTAAATGCACAAAAAGCATTTTTAGCACAAAAAGTCTCTCTTAGTTATAAAAGTGTTCCACTTAGAGAAGTGCTGAGCGAGCTCGATTCTACCTATCCGTTAAATTTCAGTTACTACGACGATAGTCAACTCGATAAAATGGTAAGTTTTGATATGCAAGGTGAAACACTAGAAGTGGCCCTAGAAAAGCTTTTTTCTGAGACAGGCATCCCATATACTATTAAAGGGAATCATGTGGTGCTGAAAAAGAAATTAGAAAAAATGCTGTTACAGGGAAAAATATTTGATAAAGACACACATGAACCAATTTCTTTAGCAGCTGTAAGTATTAAAGGTAAAGCAGTAGGTATTGTCTCTCGACCCGATGGACAATTCGGTTTATTACTTCCAAATAACTACCAGAATGATACTTTATATGTTACCATGCTTGGCTATAAAAATTATGAATTTAGCCTTTCAGCACTCAATCAAAGCGACCCTATAAATATTGCTTTGGAAACAGAAGATAAAATGCTTAGAGAAGTGTTAATACTTTCAGATGCAGGTAAGTGGAACTTGCTGGATACCAAACCTACAAGAAAGTTATCTTCTAGAAGTACAATGGGTTTGCGAAGTTTTATGACATTGGCTTCATTAGATATCCCTTCGACAGATTTGACATTGCTTGATTTAAGATGTGGTACAGGAATCTTACAAGTTAGCGCTGGAAACGATGAAAATATTAAAGTTGAGGCTGAAATTATAACCGCCTCGCTTAGCGAAAAAGAAACGGTAAAATTTCTTACAAGATATTTAGATCTTTCCTATAAAACATCAGGCGATACTGTATTTGTAAGGAGCTTTTTCAACTTCTACAATAGAAGGAAAAAAAATCGAGATCGCTTTCCATTAGGTGATGTAATGGCTACACCGGGTTCTAAGATAAATTTAAAAGTAAAAGTACCTAAAGGGCTTTCCTTAAAAGTAATAGATGGTTCCGGAAAAATAAGAATAGAAAGCTTGCAAAGCGATGTTTACTTATATGATGGTTCAGGAGGTCTCAGTATAAAAAATGTAAACGGAAATGTTGAAGTAGTAGATGGTTCGGGGAGTCTGACGGTTACTGATGTAAAAGGTAATGTTACTTTAAAAGATCACTCAGGAGAAATAAGTGTAAAACATGTATATGGGAATTTATATATAAAAGATAAGTCGGGTGGTGTATACCTTGATGATATAGCTAATGGTACAAGCGACAGTACTTCCATATTTATTCAAGATTCCTCTGGAAAAATATATGCACGAGATATTGGAAGTAATACAAAAATTATTGATGGTTCAGGAGGAATTGATATTAGAGATGTAAAAGGAACTGTAACTATTAATGATCGCTCTGGAGGTATAAATGCGTATGATATAAGAGATCAATTGAAAGTAAAAGACCGTTCAGGGAAAATTCACACTAATAAAGAAACAATTGATGTGCATTGAGATCGCTAATGAAAGGCAATTTCATTATGCAATCTTTCCTAATCCCTTCTCAAAAATTTTTATTGCATTTATCTCATAAAAAAGTGTACAAAAAGGATAGTATTCTATAAATTTGTTATGGTTAGGGCTTTTGCTGTTTTTTTAACTACCATACAATTATGAGAATTATCTACCGACTATTTATTTGTACTTTTTTCTCTTTGTTATTTTCTGTAGCTACAGCACAAAATACTACTCAAGCAGAGTTTAACCTCATGACTATTACCAAAGAGTTTCCCGGAAAGAATTACGAAAAAATACTCGAATGGTCTTGGAGTGATGAATCCCAAAGAAATTTTATTTTCACTTTTGCTCCAGTTAAAAGATTAACAGATGGAAGCTTTGTAGGCACTTATATTGATATATTTTCAAAAGTGAAGGGAGATAATTCTATTTTGTTTTTACCGGCACAAGAACTGGAAGAAGAGCCCATGAGTAATAATTTACTAGATATAAAATACGCTTTTGGAAGAGAAGCCCCTGAAATAACAGAACCTTTCCAAGAAGAGTTAGAAAAACTTGATAAAACAACAATTACCGCGCTTAATTTTTCATTAGCTATTTACCTTTCAAGATATGCTACTGCTGTTCATATGTATGAGCGTCAATTAACTGGAGGGAATTAGTCGACACCTAAAACTTGCATTATAAAATTTTGCAAAATATTAGCAAGCCTTTGACTATTATACCATTTTCTGCTATTGTATTAGGATAGTTTTTAGTAAAAAAAGCTTGGAACTATATGATTTTACTTGAAAAAATAATATTGCTCTCGTCTTTGCGAAAGCAGAGCTTGAAGCAAGCTGTTTCCCATAGACTACTTCTTCACTACTGCTCATCGTAGTGACATTGTTTTTTTGTTTATCAAGTAATTTCATAAAAAAACAAAAGCTTTCTGTTTTCTTATAAAACACAAGGCCTAAGCTTTGGTAAAAATGCATCTGGGTTATACTTGAGTTAGCAGTTCCGATTAATATTTTCTCATAGCTGAGTGATTTCGTGAAAGTGATGGCATGATTCAT
>JBCDJE010000275.1:0-6116 GCA_038748185.1 Bacteroidota bacterium | reverse complement strand
TGTATATGAAGCAAATTTACATCTCTTGTCTCTTTAGTAGCATTCTAATCTTATACTACCAAACACTGAGCGCACAACAAAGCACAATAGCAGAAAACACTAGTAAAAATGAGATAAGTAACCCTGCCTATGACTTTACTACAAGCTTATATCAAGACTCTATTGTTGTAGGCCCTCTTATTTATAGGGGTGATGAGTATAAATATTATAATTTCAGAATTGAAGGGCATCAATTTTTTTATGCTGATGAAGCTTTCATAGGAAATGTCTTTTTTGATGGTTTTTTGTATAAAAATGTGCAACTACTATATGATATTTATTTAAAGCAGTTAGTAATTGAACACGATAATTTAGCCTATTCAATCAGTATAGAAAATAAGCTTGTAGATTATTTCGATCTTTTTGGACATCATTTCGTTCGCCTTAAAGAAGATAGTAATCGTGTAATTAGTGATGGTTTCTATGACTTGCTGGTTGATGGCGACGTGAAGTTTTACGTAAAAAGGGAGAAATCACTACAAAAAACACTCGAAAATCAACGGGTAATACAGTGGTTCGAGTTGGAAACGCGATATTATGCTTATAAAGATGGTGGTTATCACAAGGTAAAGAAAAAAGGATCTATACTTAAGTTACTACAAGACCAGAAGAAAACCTTAAAAACATATCTAAAAAAACAAAAAATTTATTTTGGGAAAGACCCTGAAAACGGACTAACTGAAACTATAAAATACTACAACACTATCAAGTTATGAAAAAAAAATACTTCAGTGGTTTACTAGCCCTTTGTACCATACTGCTGTATTATCTTCCGGCTACTGCACAACAAGATGGAACACTTATCACAATAGATTTAAATGAAGCTTCATTTAATGAATTTGTAGAGACAGTTGAACAACAAAGTAACTATCGTTTTTATTTTGATAATACCCAAACAGATACTTTGCTTATTACTGTAAAAGCAAGTAATAAGAATTTATTTAGTATACTACAAACTGCTTTTGCACAAAGCGATTTCAGCTTTGCTACCGATAAAGAAAACAATGTTTTTATTACCTATGGTAGAAGCATCCAACCAGAACTTCCCTTTAACTTTTTCAAAAAAATTGAAAAACAGGCATCAGGCAAAATTAATAATGAAATTGTAATTGACTACTATCAAGACAACCAGCAGATAGGTAACAATGCTGAACTGAAGATTTACGAAATTGGTAAAAAGAGTAATACCATTAAGAAAGGTAATGCAACACTTTCAGGAAGAATAATTGATGCTGAAACGGGAGAACCTATGATAGGAGCCGCTATATTTATTCCTGACCCACTTATAGGTGTTTCTGCCGACCAACTAGGATATTATAGTATGAGTATTCCCCGAGGTAGGCATAAGCTTAAAATTAAAAATTTGGGAATGCGTGAGACTGAAAGGAATATTATTGTTTATTCTGATGGTAAACTGGATATTGAACTACAACAGAGTGTTCAATCACTTAAAGAAGTATTAGTTGAGGCTGAACGAGAGCAAAATGTGATAAACCCTCAAATGGGGATTGAAAAAATGGATATAAAAACCATTAAACAAATACCTACTGCATTGGGAGAGAGTGACATATTGCGTGTGATGCTAGCACTACCAGGAGTGAGTTCTGTTGGGGAAGCAAGTACCGGCTTTAATGTTAG
Organism: Bacteroidota bacterium; assembly: GCA_038748185.1. Lineage (GTDB taxonomy): Bacteria > Bacteroidota > Bacteroidia > Cytophagales > Flammeovirgaceae > Chondrinema. Next base: position 4,439 of record JBCDJE010000275.1, on the reverse strand, counting down.
AGGAGGTACTGTAGATCAAAATCTTATTCAATTTAATGATGCTACCATTTATAATCCCTCCCATCTTTTCGGCTTTTTCTCTGCGTTCAACCCGGATATTTTAAAAGATGTTGAACTATATAAGAGTAGTATCCCAGCTAAATTTGGTGGTAGGCTTTCTTCTGTATTAGATATTACTGGTAGAGAAGGTAATAAAAAGAAATTTTCAGGCTCAGGGGGAATTGGATTAATAACTGGAAGGCTTACTTTAGAAGGTCCCATTGGCTCTGAAAAAACCTCATTTATCATTGGTGGCAGATCGAACTATTCTAATTGGTTACTAAGAAGGCTGGACGATCCTGACTTCAGAAGCAGTAAGGCCTCGTTTTATGATATCAATTTAGGTATAAGCCATGAAATTAATGAAAAAAATAATGTTTTTATAAATGCTTATTTTAGTGATGATCAATTCAGATTTAGAAATGATACTACTTATCGCTATAACAATCAAGCACTCAGTGTAAAATGGAAAAGTATATTGAGCGATAAGCTTTTTGGCGAATTTAGTGCCAGCTACAGTCGATACGATTTTTCGGTAACTTCAGAATTGAATCCCATCAATGCCTATGAATTATCTTTTGATATCCAAGAAACCAATGTAAAAGCAGGTTTTACTTACTTCCCTACCGCTGAACACTCTGTTGGATTTGGCATAGCCAGTAAGTACTATAATCTAAAACCTGGCTCATTTGAACCCAACAGCTCAGAATCTCTCATAGAAAATGACGTATTAGAAACCGAACGAGCTTTAGAAACAGCCTTATATATTTCCGATGACTTCAATCTTTCCTCTAAAATTTCTATTAATGCAGGGTTAAGGTATGCTATTTACAATTACTTAGGTCCTCAAGAAGTTTTTTCTTATGTGCCGGGTGTGCCTCGAAGCGAATTTTCAGTAGTGGATAGTACACAATTTGGAAGTGGCGATGTTATAGAAACCTATCACGGCCCTGAAGTTCGCGCAGCAATAAGATATACGGTTTCTCCTCAATCTTCTATAAAGTTGAGCTACAATATGCAGAGGCAGTTTATACACATGTTGTCTAACACTACAGCTATTTCGCCTACTGATATTTGGAAATTGAGCGATACGCACATTAGACCACAGTTTGGACAACAGCTTTCTTTAGGATTTTACAAGAACTTCCAGTACGGACTTATAGAAACTTCTGTTGAAGGATACTTCAAAAAAACAGATAATTACCTGGATTTTAAAAGTGGCGCAACACTAATTATGAATTCTCAAATTGAGACCGATATTATTAATACTGAAGGCAGGGCTTATGGTGTTGAAGTGATGATAAAAAAAACAAGGGGTAAACTTAACGGATGGTTGAGTTATACTTATTCCCGTTCATTACTGAGACAAGATGACCCTATTGCAGGCGAATTGCTTAATGGAGGTGATTGGTATCCTTCTAACTTTGATAAGCCTCATGATTTAACTTTAGTAAGTAACTATAAATTTTCGCATAGGTTTAGTATTTCTTTCAATTTTACTTATAGTACAGGCAGACCTATAACTTTTCCAATTGCAGGATTCAATTATGGAGGTTCTGAAAGAGTTTTCTACTCTGACAGAAATCAATTTAGAATCCCTGATTATTACCGATCAGATATTTCTCTAAATGTAGAAGGAAATCATAAAATTAGAAAACTAGCCCATAGCTCGTGGACATTTGCTGTTTATAACCTAACAGGTAGGAAGAACCCTTATTCAGTCTTTTTTGTCGCTGAGGGTGGAAATATACAGGGATACCAACTTTCTATCTTCGGTAGACCAATCCCAACAGTCACTTATAATTTTAAATTTTAACTAGCTATTAAGATGATCGGTAAAAGATTCATTTTCATCATATTATCCTTATCTCCCTTATTTGGTTGCCTAGAAGAGTTTACCTCTCCTGAAATTATTGATAATAGCAATATCTTAGTAGTTGAAGGAAATATTGGCGATAAAGAAACAAGTATAAGACTGACTCGAACCAGCGATCTTACTGCTGATAACGGCATAATCGAAACAAATGCCAGAGTAATACTTGAAGACGAGAATGGTACTTTTAATGTAGACCTTATAGAAAATGAAAATGGTGTTTATTCACAGACTGTGTCTTTAGATCTTTCAAATAGATATAAAATAAGAATACTCACTACAGGAGAGCAAGAATATGTTTCAGAGGCACTCACCATATTACCAACTCCTACTATCGACAGTGTAGGTTGGGATGCTACTAATGGAGGAGTTCAGATTCATGTATCAACACACGATGATATTAATAATACACAATATTACCGTTGGACTTATGAAGAAACCTGGCTTTATCGCTCTAGACGTAGTTCCGATTTTATTTACCAAGATGGGCAAATGAGACCCAGAAAAAGAGATGAACAAATATATACCTGTTGGAGAACATTAAGTTCAAATCTAATAAATGTAGGCTCTTCTATTGGTCTTACAGAAAATGTGATATTTAAACAGCCGGTACATTTTATTGAACCAACAGAAAATGTAAGACTAGGAAGGAGATATAGTATAAATGTTTCTCAGTATGCTATAAGCCAAGAAGCTTTTGAGTTTTGGGAATTGCTGAAGAAAAACTCTGAAAGTGTAGGCACCTTTTTTGATCCACAACCTTCTCAACTTCCAACCAATTTAACCTGTATATCTGATCCAGAAACTCCTGTAGTTGGCTTTTTAAGTGCCAGCGCTGTTAAAGAGGAAAGAATTTTTATCAGCAGAGCTGATTTGCCTTTCAGAAATATCCCTTTATACAATACACCTATTTGCCAGATTGATACTATACCTAACGATCCTGAAGAATTAGAAATAGCATTTAACGGTGGGTTCAATTTACCGCTCGTAGCATTACTTTCACTGGGTTCAGGGCAAATTTTTGCTTATGAATCTAGTCAACGCTTTTGTGTCGATTGCAGACTTCAAGGTGGTACAACTACAAAACCTGATTTTTGGGAGAATTAAATATAAAATGAAATTTATAATTTAATCAGATGGAAGCTCCCTACAAAGAAATATGTATTTGCTTGAATCTGTTACTTACATTTTCTGTTTCTTCATGTCTTGAAGAATTTACGCTTCAGCCCTTGGAAGGAAACGATCGCGTGCTAATTGTTGAAGGAAATATTGGCGATACTGTAACTAGTATTCGTCTTACTAGAACCACGTCTTTGGTAGGAGATGAACAAATTTTTGAAACCAATGCTCGAGTAATTCTTGAAAACGAAAACGGCAGTTTTAGTACTGATCTAATAACAAATGGTAATGGAGAATACAAGCGTGAAATATCCCTTAACACCAATGAAAAATATAAGATCAGTATATTTACTAGCGATGGACATGAATACAGTTCAGAAGTATTATCTATACTAACTACTCCGCCAATTGATAGTATAGGATGGGACGTTATTAATAACGGATTACAAATCCATGCAACTACCAATGATAACATAAATAACACGAGGTATTTTCGCTGGACTTTTGAGGAAACTTGGTTATATAGTGCTAGGTATAATTCTAGCCTTATATATGAAAATGGAAGTCTTGTTGGACGTACTAGAGACGACAGAATTTACTTATGTTGGAGAACACTACCTTCAAACAGTATTATTATAGGTTCTTCTATTGATCTTAGTGAAAATATTATATTTAAGCAACCTACAAATTTTATTGACCCTTTTGGTAGTTTAAAACTTTCAAGAAAATATAGTATTAAAGTATCTCAACAGGCAATAACCAAAGAAGCTTTTGAATTTTGGGAATTGCTAAAGAAAAACTCTGAAAATGTAGGTACTTTTTTCGACCCACAGCCTTCTCAACTATCAAGTAATTTAACTTGCATAAGCGATTCTGAAATACCTGTTATTGGGTTTATTAGTGCTAGTACCACACAAGAAGCAAGAATTTTTATTAATAGAAGTGACCTACCCATAAAGGGGATACCTATTCATAGAGCCGGTTTCTGTATGGTCGATACAATTCCTCCAAGAGCCGAAGATATTGCCCAAGCATTTACAGGTGGTAGTAATCTTCCGGTATCAGAAATATACTCTGATTTTGGTTTTTTAATAGGCTATGGATCAGCGCCGAGAGGCTGTGTTGATTGTAGACTTCAGGGTGGTACAACTACAAAACCTGATTTTTGGGAGAATTAATATAAACAACAATTTTAGTAAGATTTAAATGAAAATTAAAAGCAGAAAATTATTTATTTGCCAAAATCTATTACTCATTTTTACTCTTACTGCTTGCCTTGAAGAATTTTCGCTTCCTGCAACAGTTAGCAATGAAAATATTTTAATTGTTGAAGGAAATATAAGCAATTTAACTGCAAAAATTTCCTCACCATTTGCTAAATTGTTGGTTCGCGTGAGCTTAATGTTTG
>JBCDJE010000274.1:0-6129 GCA_038748185.1 Bacteroidota bacterium | reverse complement strand
GTTTTGTTTTATTGCTTATTTTCTAAATATTTACTTTACCAGAAACTAATAACATAAGCTAACCTTATTAAGGATAGACTTTAATCAAAGCCCTTTCATCATAAATTCACTTACTATTTTTCTATTAGTATAAATAAATTTCTAGCTTCGCAGCTTACCAATTTAACAACCCTATTTGAGACACACCTTTACATACATTTGATCTAAATTTTTCAAATAACTAGTATTACAAATTTAACCCTCCATTTTCAGAGGGTATAAATAGGTTTTGAGAGTAAAAAATTTTAAAACATACAACCATGTTTTGGAAAATTTAAAATCAAATCTTTTGTTTACTTATAAACGTTGAGTGATAATAAGTTAAGGACATTTTTTGGTATTTATTTATGAGAATTTTTTTTAGGTCATATCAATTTACAGTTGCCTTTTTTTTGGTTGGGTTTATTTTAAACGCTTGTTCGGAGAATGCCTTTGAAAGAGGCAATGAATTGTATGCAACAAAGCAATATGAAGAAGCGATAGTATCTTACACTAGTTACTTAGCAAATCATCCTAAAGATGCACCTAGTTATTTTAATCGAGCTAGGGCACTTGAAGAGCAGGGGAGAATTAGTGAAGCATTAGAAGATTACAAGAGAGCAGCAAAACTTGATCCATTTGATCCTGCCTTTAGAATGGGTTCTGGTATGTGTAGTTTCCGATTGGAAAAATACAACCAGACAATTATTGATATGGGTGAGGTATTAAAAATGAATCCTCAGTCAGCTGAAGCTTTTTATATTAAAGGTGTGGCACTTATTAAAATTGGAAATGTACAAGGAGCACTTGAAAGTTATGATAATGCCCTCCGATATGATAAGCAACATGCCGGGGCTTACTTCCAAAGAGGTGTACTAAAAGCACTATCAAAAAAAGGTGGCGCATGTGAAGACTTGAAGAGGGCAAAATCTTTAGGTGAGGAAAAAGCTTTGAGTGCGCTCAAAAAATATTGCGCTTCTTAGACTTATTATTTAACGGAGCATTTTTCAAATTTTTATCCTTCGCTATTGAGCTATTGAGAGGCAGATGGAGCCACAAAAAGAAATATTTATCCAACTTACTACCATGGAAATGCCCTTTGGAAAGTATAAGGGTCGATTGATTTGCGACTTACCCGCCAACTACCTCAATTGGTTTGCTAACAAAGGTTTTCCTAAAGGCAAATTAGGAGTCTTGTTAGCTACTATGCATGAGATAAAACTAAATGGATTAGAATATCTTTTGAAGCCTTTGAGGAGGTAGATATTTGTTATTTACTACAACAAATACATTGAAAAATATCTGTTTATTTGATTATGAATCAATTTAAAGTATCAAGAATATTTTAAATACTTATACTCCATTTTTAGATGGATACTCAGATAATGCTTTTACAAACATCCTTTATGTTACATTTGCACTCGCATTAAATAATTTTATAATACAGAATGCAGTGCGTCAAAAGATTTGAAATCATATGATTCTGATTTTATCAGATGCAGATGCATTTAAAATACTTAAAATTCGTTTCGTAAAACACTTTATTATTATCAAATAATCGCATCAACAAATACACAATACCAGAATTATCCCTCTTTTATCGCTGCTCTCACCTTTGCCACCATCTCTCCAATTTTCGAAGGTTCTAGCCAACGAGTCACAACTACCAAATCATTATTCCTATCCACCACAATAAAATTTCCTCCAAAACCAGCAGCATAAAAAATTGATTCATCATCAACACCTTCCCATTTTCTGTTTCCTTTATTGAGCCACCACATATAACCATAACTTTCATTTGCTTCTGAGGAAGTAACTGCTTTTGAAATCCAAGTTTCAGAAATAAGTTGTTTTTCATCCCATTTACCATTTCTGAGAAACAATAAGCCAAAGCGGGCATGATCAAAAGTATTAATAAATATACCTCCACCTGAGTGTCCACCTCCGCTTACCGATTGCATTTTCATGCCGTCAACCAGTACAAATGAATGATCGTAGCCAAACCATCGCCAAGTAGCAGAGGCGCCAATTGGATCCATAATCTTTTCTTTCAACACCATAGGCAAAGGCTTTCTCCATACTTGTAGCAGCGAATAAGCCAGAACATTTACTCTTACATCGTTGTATTCGAAAACTGTTCCTGGCTCGTGAAACTTTCTGTTTTTCCAGTCGTCAATATCTCCTTCTTTCGGAGGTCTATCTGCCCAGTCTTTCATACCGAATAACTCGCCACTCCAATCGGAAGACTGTGTAAGTAAGTGGTGCCAGTTAATTTGGCTGTTGTGTCGCCCTTGGAAAGTATAATCCCAAACATAATTAGCTACTTTATCTTCTGTAGTAGTAATAATTCCTGCATCGTTAGCTAAACCGGCAATGGTAGAGAGGTAACTTTTAGTAACACTAAAAGTCATATCAACTCGATCAATTTCTCCCCAAGATGTGACTATATAACCATTTTTCAAAATGATACCGGCTGGACCTCCTCTTTCTTTCACAGGACCTGCTAAATAATGATAGGGTTCTCTTTCAAACCCTTTTAAAATAGCTTGTTTTAAATCTCTGGAACCTGAATACTCATTTTCTTTGGCAAATTGAACAGCTTCTTCCAAAAGGTTTTTATCGAATCCTGCATCTTGAAAACTAAGTATTGCCCAATGGCCTTTAGCTGGTGGATAATAGACTGATTGAGCTATTAAAAAATTGACCGATGAGCCTACTATCAGAAAAGAGAGTAATCCGAGAATGGTTTTTATTATAATTTTACTAGAATTGCGTTGCATGAAATAAGTTATTTGGTAAGTATCGCTTCAATTTCGTTTAGTTCGTCGTCAGAGAAAGAAAGATTTTGCAGGCAGTTTAAGCTGTCTTCAAGCTGCTTTACAGAACTAGTACCAATGAGAACTGAAGTGATGCGGTGATCTTTCAAAATCCAGCTAAGTGCCATTTGCGCCATCGTTTGTTCTCTAGCCTCAGCTATCTCATTGAGTTTTTTTACTTGTTCAATGCGATCTTGGGTAATCGCATCTTCTTGTAAGAATCCCCATGATTTTGCTGCTCGTGAATCATTTGGTATGCCTTTTAGGTATTTATTGGTAAGTAGCCCTTGTTCTAAAGGAGAAAAAGGGATACAACCCACGCCTTTTTCCTCTAATACATCGAGTAAACCATCTTCTACCCATCTATCGAACATAGAATACCGAGGTTGATGAATTAAACAGGGCGTACCTAGATCGTTTAATAAGGCTACTGCTTCTAAAGTTTGGGCAGCGGTATAACTTGAGATACCTACATAAAGCGCTTTTCCTTGTTTTACAATGCTATCTAAAGCGCCCATTGTTTCTTCTAAAGGCGTATTAGGGTCAGGACGATGAGAATAGAAAATATCAACATATTCTAAGCCCATTCTTTTGAGACTTTGCTCTAAACTGGCAATTAGGTATTTTCTTGAGCCCCATTCTCCATAAGGACCTGACCACATTCGATAACCTGCCTTACTCGAAATGATTAGCTCATCTCGATAAGGAGCTAGATCTTGTTGAAGTATTTTACCAAAGTTTTCTTCTGCGGAGCCGGGTGGTGGCCCGTAGTTATTAGCAAGATCAAAATGCGTAACACCTAGGTCAAATGCCCTTAAAGCCATTGCCCTTCCGTTTTCATAAGAATCTACTCCGCCGAAGTTATGCCATAATCCCAGTGAAACAGCAGGTAGCATTAATCCACTTCTACCACATCGATTATAAGGTATTTCTTCGTAACGGCTCTCAGAAGCTTTATAATTGTTCATATTTACATTATAGTTTTATGTTTGCATATTATGAGCGGGTTAATTGCTCAATCAGTTTTTTATGTTGAGGAAAAGATTTTTGTAGTGATGTTCTTTTTGCTAACTCAAAATCATCAAAATCGAATCCCGGAGCTACTGTACATCCAACCAGCGAATAACTATTTGGTTCTTGAGTACGAGAACCGAACCAGTAACCAGCTGGCACTACTGCTTGGAAAACCTGCCCTGCATCAAAGTTACTACCCAGTTGTATCTCAAAGTAATGATTGTCATTAAATGCATAAATAGTTAAGGGGCTACCTGAATAAAAATGCCACATTTCATCAGAGGCAATTTTGTGTAATGATGAGAAGTCATCACTAGTAATTAAAAAATAAATACCTGTTGAGAAAGAGCGATCTCCTCCGTAGCGTTGGGGCAAATAAGTTGACTGATAATACTCATCGGATTTATAGTTTTCTTTGTAATATCCACCCTCCGGATGTTTTTGCAGACCTAATTTTTCAATCCAATAGATAGCATTTCCTTCTTCTGACATAGTTTTCTCTAAATAGCCAAATTAACTATGCAATTTATAAACTATGTGCTGTATCAAAATAAATCATTGAAGAAAAAAGAAATTTCATCAATAGTTTTAAGAACTTCATCTTAGGTTATACTAATTTATCTTTTATATACTTCCTATAAAACTGTATAATACATTAATATCCTCTGTTAGAAAGTTAAATGAGCTTCTAAGTTTAATTCTTAGTCTTGCCTATTTGTATAATACAAACTTTCGTAATGAAATATGCTTTTTGTTAATGTTTAGCCATTATTTATCTCACATAATAATGTGTAAAATTATTTTTTTTGGATAATTCAAAGAAGAAATTGTCTTTTTTCTTTGAAAAGAAGCTTAGTTATGTTAAATTTCGATGTAATAACATTAATCAATATTTTCTAACAATTATGTGACTTTATTGATTATATACTTTAATACATTATTTACTATATTGTAGTGTCAAATAGATTAATAGTATTTTTCGAATTAGATTTCTTTTTTTATACCCACTAACACTTACCAACAAATCATTTTTTAACAAAAATATTTAATGCATCAGGATTAAATTTATACAACCACCATGAAGAGTTTCAGCATTTTATTGATTCTTGCAATAGGCTTTTTTGCAAGTTGCAGCAGTTCTAAGGAGTATCTCATTGAGTCAGATTATAGCTACCACGGTAAATTTAGAAAGTACAAGACTTTTACCTTCGTTAACCAAACTGATGGTAAAGAAGATCCAGCAGTTTTCAATCCTGTTATTGAAGATGCCATTAAATACAGAATGAAGTTACAGGGTTATAAATACACAGAAAGTAAGCCTAATTTATTGGTTTCATATAGAATGTTCTTTGAAGATTTCGAATTCATGGGTTATAATCAACCTGATATTGAAGCTTGGGCAAAAAGAGAGAATATAGATGAAGAATATGATCCTGTTGAGTATGCATTAAGAAAAGGGACTTTGTTAGTCTTACTGCATGACAGAAAGAAAAGAAGAGTAATATGGCAAGGCTATGCCTCAGGTGTTTTTGGAAATGAACAATTTGATAATGAGCGTTATCTTAAAAGAGCAGTAAGATCTATTTACGATCAGTATAGGTTCTTTGCTGAAGGATACATGGTTAAGAATTTAGATTAAGGTACTCTCCTTAAAGGTAGCTTTTTAACTACATTTAAGAAATACTCATTCTCAACAATGAATAAAAAAATAGCCACTAATGTTTTTAGTGGCTATTTTTGTAATCTAACAAAATTATTAATGCTTCTATCGTGGAAGAAAAAAAAATCCTTCCTGAGAAATATTATCATTCCTATTACCACGACTTATTGCTCCATGTAAAGCATAAGTACACTCCTTTACTATCCCATTCAGAAAAGTGTTTTATTACAGATTTTAATCGATTAAGTGTCGATTGCCAATGCTTATACCTGCGTTTACAAAACCGAAAAGGACAATACTTCAGGTTTAGTAAATTCCATTATCCAGAGATAAATAATATCAATCACTGCTTACAAAAATTAATAAAAAAGGGATTTTGTACAGTAGTTGGTAATGAGATTGAAGAAGATATCATTGAAGTATTTAATTTATATAATAGGGCTGAACTAATTGCGCTTGCTCAATACTTTGGCATATCGACCTATGGCTTTAGCAAACTAAATAAGTTGGGGTTATTAAATTATTTATTAACTAAGATTCCATTTGAAGATTTACTAACGTGTTTTCAAAATGAACCAATTATAAGACAAGGATTTGTTGAGGAGGCTTTAATGATTCAGT
>JBCDJE010000273.1:0-6143 GCA_038748185.1 Bacteroidota bacterium | reverse complement strand
TTTTTTTAAATCGGAAATTGATTTACAATGACTCCAACTGTTAAATTTTTCAATGTTTTTTATAGGCGGGATAAAAGCTGAAGTACCTGTAGCAAAAACAAGATCGGTATAATCGTATTTTTTACCCTTTGAAGTGATTATTTCTCGAGAGATAGTATCTATATTGATAACTGCCTCATTTAGAAAAACTTTTATATTAAACCTCTGCCTTAACAATTCAGCATCTACAACGGTTAGCTTATCTATACTATTTTCATCAGAAGAAAGCGCATAAGGAATCCCACAGGTAGCGGTACTAATAGTATTTGTTTTCTCAAAAAGCAAAATTTCACACATCTCATTGGTTCTTCTAGCTTTAGCTGCTGCTGAAGGACCGGCTGAAAGTCCGCCTATAATAACTATCTTTTTCTGCATAAATATTGAAAAATTATCTTGTAAAGAAAAAAATAGTAACTCCTAAAAATAATGACATTCATCATGCAATAGTATGACTTTACTAATGAGTTGTATTAATAACGTGGATATTTTCCACACTTTGGTAGTGATGTAAACGATTCCAATTACTAGCTTTGTCGACTGGAATACCTGTACAGCCCTTTATGTTTCTGGCATAAAGTTTCTGATTTCTAAGTCGAATCAATTTAATTTTAAAATGAAATTACTTTTTTCAGCAGCTTTCAATTTAGTACTGTTTATCCCTTTTATTTTAGAGGCACAAAACGCTTATACACGTATGAATGAAAGCGCTTTTACCAATTCTCAAGTTGGTGACAGTTTAGGCCTAGACCAGCTTAATAGAAAATTCTTGTTATACGATTCGGAACAAATACTGGCTAAGGAAGAGAAAGTTGCGGGAGTATACGCCAACTATGCCGATACGCCAGTAGTAGATGAAGTTTATAACCCCAATGCTTTTTTTACTTGGGGAACAATGGCAGATTTAGCTGCTGACGGTTTATTACAAAGAGGAGGGAATTGGTCTTATGAAAGAGCTGAAACTTATGGAAGAGCTGAAATGGAAATGTTTATTCAGATTGATACAGATAGCACAACCATCATAAGAATTCCCGGAGTACTAAAAAGAATGCTTACGCTACACGAAGAAAGTTCTTATAAAATAAAGCCAGGAGAGTTTACAGAATTAATCATTGTGGAAAAAGTAAAATTCTGGAAAAATGGAAAATTCTTAGTATTAGAAATAACAGAGTAGTGTAATTGAATTATAACAGCTAAAAAAAGATGATAAGGGTCTTGCTTATGTAGAAAATGAATGAAGTAATTCTACAAAAGCAAGGCGTTTTTTTTAACCATTTCTACAATTATAAACAGCAATTCCCAAAATATTTTTCGGGCAATTAGGGCTTTATAAAATTTTCAATTTCTATTTATTCTTTTCACAGAAATACGGTATTTATATCTAGGGATACCACCAATGGGGATTGTGTAGAAAGGAAGTAAACGACCATATTGGTTGGTTATATAAAAAACCATATTGTTATTTGAAGATAAGCTATTATTCGATTTAATAAGTTGGATGTCGAGCGAAGTATTTTGCTCATCTTCAGTAATTGTATGTGTACTACTCTGCCATGTACCATTACCCGATTTTGCAACTGGCTCACCATTTTTGTTTACCGATACTATTTGAATTTCCCCATCAAAATCGAAATCAAAATTGTATTGTTTAATTGAGATTACATCTTGGCCTACATAAGGATAGATATGTACCATTTCGCCGGGTGTTTCTGGTAACCTAAAAGTGTATTGATATGTAAAAGCGTTAGCACCTTCAACACTTCTGTTAATACCTGGCTCAGTGCTAATGAAGTAACGATACAAGTTACCATCATCTCCACTTAAACCATTGCAAACTATTTTAAAAATAAAACCTTCTAATTCATTGATTACCTCACCTTGTCTCGGATTAAAAGGGCCAAAAGTTACCCATTTTGCATCGGTAGCAGCATTAAAAGAAAAAGTTTGGGTAGAAAGTAAAGTGCCACTTGAGTAAGGAGATTGATATTTCTCCCTTTCAGAAAAAGTACCATTACCTCCGTAAACTGAAAAAGTAGTGGTAGTATTGAAGTTACCTATCTTTTCATCTAACATGCCACCTGTATCTGGATCAAAAACTCTAATAAAAAATGGTTGTTGGAACTTAAAAGGAATATTTACATAAAAAATTTGCTGATGGTCATTATCACCAAAATCAGCTATAGCACCTTTTCCAAAGGTTACCAAGTATGGAATGTTTTCTTCATCAGCAGGTACGGCTTGACCTTTAAGGAGTAAAGGTGTAAGAAAAAACATCATTCTTAAAATAAAAAAAATAAAGTATTTATGCATCTGTAAGTTAAGGTGTTGCTCCAATTGTCATAAAACTTGAAATTGCTATAAATGGTGTTGGTAATGTTTGTAATGAAAGCGTTCACATAGTTGAAAATCTAATTCACCCAAATGAGCATTATAACATTTAAAGTGAGGGTTTTTTTCATAAAAATCATAAAGTTTCTCTAATATGTCGGAAACCTGTGCCTTGGTTTTTTCTATTGAACTATGCTTAAGCTTTTTAGAGAGTAATTGTATATTTTTAGGATTTACATTTCTAGGAAATTTCCGATTGCTTTCAATAAAAAGCTTCATATTTTTATGATGAGTTACAAAACTAGTATCGGGTGTTCCATCTCTTCTCATAGTAGTATTTGTAACATATACCAGATGTTCTGGCATCTGTTGTGAATCTATTATGTCCCAAAGTGGTAGAGAGTCCTTTTTTAACTTCTTTATGAGCACAGGTACTTCTATTAACAGAAAAGCTTTATATCTCTTTTGCATCTATGATGAGGTACGTGAAAAATCTAAATATAAGTAACTAATCATATTTTATCGACACAAATGGTTTGGATAGATTTTTCATGTGGAGATGGATACCAATTGCTTCTGTTTTTTGCTAGGTCGTGAAGTCGTATGGCCGTGGTATAACTTTACGAAACACAGCTTTCCAAACTCCTTGGGAAGCCGCTTGGAAAGCCGCTTCATTTTGAAAGCATAAATTAATTTTTGCTTATTAAGATGATAAAAGTGTTGAATATATTTGTACACCTAACTTATAAGGTTTTAGCGTTTACCTAAGTTTTTTTATTCAATGATTTTAATGGATTGCTCCATTGTGTTTTTAAGCTATACTGTCTTTACCATACTGACAATAAATAGTACAATTACCTAATGGATTCACATAAATAAAAAAGAGAGTCGTTAAAATTAAATATTAAGTTTTCAACTAAGGCAGCGATTAAAAAGCAATCTTTTAACAACTATTATAAGATTTTTAATTTTTAGCCATCTATTTAAAAGATAACCTTTAAATGAGGTGGAAGTTTTTTTAGCTACTCGTATTTTAACCTAGCATGATTTCAACTAAGAAAATACAATTTTCTATTTTTTTTTGTAATCTACACAGCCTTTTTATCAGTGCGTTTTTTCTTTTTGTTTGTCAATTTATTCCCTCCAGTACGAATGGACAAGCACCTGAGCGTGTTAATAATTATCTTTTTCCTATAAAACCAGGCAAGCAAAATTTTCTTTCAGGATCAATGGGCGAACTCAGACCCAGACATTTTCATGCAGGAATCGATATTAAAACCGAAGGCATTGAAGGGCTACCTGTATATGCTGCTGCAGATGGTTATGTATATAGGATAAAAGTTTCAGCCACAGGGTATGGTAGGGCACTATATCTCCAACATGAAAATGGTGAGAAAACACTGTATGGTCATTTAAAGACTTTTGAAAAACGAATTGAAGATTTTGTACTACAGAAGCATTATCAGCAAAGGAAAAGTGCTATTGATGTTTACCCTACTCCACAGCAATTTAGGTTTAAAAAAGGAGATGTAATCGCTTATTCAGGCAATACAGGAAGCTCGGGTGGACCACATCTGCATTTTGAAATAAGGCGAGAAGACGATGCTGTTTACAATCCGTTGAAATATAATTTTAATGAAATAAGAGACAATATTCCTCCCAGAGCTTCAAGAATTGCCTTAGTAACACGTCATCCTGAAAGTCGGATAAATGGTGCTTTTGGAAGGTTAGAGTTACCACTTTATAGAAGAGGAAACACGTTTAATCATAATGGCATTATTAAAGCAAGTGGTACTATTGGTGTAGAATTTCAAGGAATTGATCGTGCTAACATGACTAGTAATAGCTATGGAATTAACAAAGTGGTAATGGAAGTAAATGGTACAGAAATTTACCGCCATGATATTAGTTTAGTTCCTTTCGAAACTACCCGAATGATCCATCTTTTTGCCAATTACAAGCAGTGGCAAGCGTACAATAAACGTTTTCAACGCTGTTTTAAAGTAGATGGAAATCGGCTGCCCTTTTATGAAGAAAGTAATTCAAATGGTTATTTTTCTGTACCAGATTCAGGGTTTTATAAGGTTAAAATCCATCTTTACGATTCGTACAATAACCATTCGCAGATAAATGTAAATCTACAAGGGTCATCAACTGCATCGCCTGTTACACTACCAATTGCCAAAAGTGAGAACGGGATGTTGCAAGAAAATACTTATGTGTTTTCGTCGAATACACCAAATGCTGAAGTATATGTGGGGGAAACAGCTTATGCGTTGGAGGCAGCTTATGCCTTTAATAATCAATATTATTTTTTATGGGATTTGCGATTAGGACTTCCTCAATCGGTGTTTATTAACCAACAAGTGATGAATACAAATTTTGTTCATACTTTTATGCCCTTTGCCAATACTACTTTTTTTCATGAACTCGCCAACGTGAAAGTCTCTCAATATGCATTACACGATACACTTTATTTACAGATGAGAACAGAAGGTGAAGTATATCAGTTAGGCGATGAAAGTATTCCATTATTTGATAATGTTGAATTTACACTCAATCAGTTTAATGAAGGTGTTGATCAAAGTTACCAAGTATATCAGTTAGACAACAGAAATCGTCCTAGCTTTATTGGTGGTATTTGGAATAATGGCAAAATCACCTTTAAAACAAAAAAATTTGGGCGTTTCAAATTATTGAAAGATGAAGTAAAACCTTCGCTAAGGGTAATTAGGAGAGATCGAACAAAATTGGTTTGCCGCATTGATGATAGCCTTTCAGGAATTAGTGATTTTACAGCCTCAATTAATGGAGAGTGGTTACTCATGCATTACGATTATCGCAGAAAGCTAATCTGGTCTGAAAGGTTAGATAAAACAAAACCTTTAAAGGGTAATTTAGAATTACGTGTTATGGATAAAGCCGGTAATGAACGTATATATCGATCACTGCTTTGATGTTAAAGTACTTTGCATCTACTTGTATTCAATTACAATTGTTCCAGGAGATTAATATGCTTTTGTACTTCAGGTAAAGTGTGGGCGGTAATAAATTTGAGCCTTTCTACTCTATCAGCAGTTGCTAGGGTTATGTTATTCCCTCTACCATCTTGTTCTAATGCTTCGAGTAATTGTGTAATCTCTTCATGATATAAGTAATTGGTACAGGATTTACATTTGTGAGCTACTTTTTCCAGACTTTCAGGTTGATTATCTTTTAAGGCTTTTTCAATTTCTTTAGGGTATTCTATCAAGCCTTTTTCAATTGATCGAAGAATTTCGAGTAGCATTTTCTTCTTTCCTTCTGAAACTTCCCAAAGTTTATTAAAATTAATAGATGCTACTGAATGCTGTGTTAAATTATTCAAGGTAATATGGTTTATTGTTACTATTTTAAAAATATGACTAAGTAATGTTTAATATAGCATGGTGAATATTGTAAATCATTTGCGCTAATACAAAGTTGCAGCATAAAAAACAAGTGTATTATTAGATGAGTGCAACTTTATATGGTTATTCTATTATTACATATATTATTTTTATGAGTTTTCTTTTTTGGTATTCCAAGCTAAAAACATGTTAAAAATAGCACCTCCTAATAAAACAAGCCACCAATAACTATTAGCTCTTTCAAAAAGAAAATAATAAATGCCTAAACCCGCAAGTAAAATTGCTGCTAAGAAATATATAATTTTTTGGTTCATAGAAATATAATAGTAGCTTGTTGAAAAAAAATATCCTAATTGCAATAAGTTAAAGGCAGTTGAAAAATCAAAAACT
>JBCDJE010000272.1:0-6144 GCA_038748185.1 Bacteroidota bacterium | reverse complement strand
AATTACTTTTGAACTTAGATATGAAAGAGCTAATGGTCTCTCGAATAATCCTGGTTTCCCTTCATCAGTAAACAGATATTATATGTTATTTGGTTATACTTTTTAGTATTGCAAAGCAAGAGTTTTTCTTTTATTAAAGACATTATTCATGCAATTTGTCATCTGTATCAAACTGATAGCAGGTGTGTGCATAATTGTATTTCTTTTAACTCCTTAATAGAAAATCACATTTTGTATGGGAATAAATAAAATGTATTTTCATGAAAAATTTATGAAGATGAAATTTTCTGTATTATTACTATTTGTCCTAATCACAATTACTTCCTGCCAAAACAGTCAAAAGCCGGAAGAAATAAAAAAGCGTCCTAATGTATTATTTATTCTTGTAGACGATATGGGGCATGCTGATTTGAGTGTTACGGGCAGTAAGTTTTATGAAACTCCCAATATTGACCGTATTGCCAATGAAGGTTTTATGTTTACACAAGGTTATGCAGCAAGTAGGGTTTGTAGTCCCTCAAGAGCGAGCATAATGCTTGGTAAAGCCACTGCTCGACATGGTATTACTGACTGGATAGGTGCTAAGTCAGGCACTGATTGGAGAAAACAGAATAGATACGATAAATTGCTTCCTGCTGAATATACGCATGTATTACCAATAGAAGATATTACTTTGCCTGAAGCTATGAAAAAAGCTGGCTACACTACTTTCTTTGCTGGCAAATGGCATTTAGGGGGAGAAGGCTCTTTTCCTGAAGATCATGGTTTTGATTATAATATTGGCGGACATCATAGGGGTAGTCCTCCAGGGGGATTTTTTGCTCCTTTTAAGAACCCTAAAATGACCGATAAAGAAGCTGGAGAGAATCTTTCTATTCGACTAGCAACAGAAACAGCAGCCTTTATTGAATCTCATAAAGACTCTGCTTTTTTTGCTTTCTTGTCTTTTTATGCAGTGCATGCACCGATTCAAACCACCGAAGCCAAGTGGCAAAAATACAGGCAAAAAGCTGAAGAAAGTGGCATAGCAGAAACAGGTTATAAAATGGAGCGTGTGTTACCAATAAGACAGGTACAAGACAATCCTATATATGCGGGTTTGGTTGAAACAACAGATGAGGCAGTAGGCATTGTACTCAACCAGCTAGATCAATTAGGTTTAGCAGAGAATACCATAGTTATTTTCACCTCTGATAATGGAGGCGTATCATCCGGAGATAATTTTTCAACTTCAAATCTGCCTTTAAGAGGTGGGAAAGGTTACCAGTGGGAAGGAGGTATTCGAGAGCCCTATTTTATTAAAGTTCCTTGGTTAGAAAGGAAAGTAACTGCTTTCAATACTCCGGTAATTGGAATGGATTTTTATCCGACTATCTTGGATTTAGTAGAAATTCCACTTCTACCTTCTCAGCATTCAGATGGGGTTAGTTTATTTCCTTTAATGCAAGGCAAGACTATTGAAGAAAGACCTTTATTTTGGCATTACCCGCATTACGGTAATCAAGGTGGAGAACCATCATCTATTATTAGAGCGGGAAATTGGAAACTCATCCATTATTGGGAAGACGGCAGAGATGAGTTGTATAATTTGGCAACAGACGTAGCCGAACAAAAAGATGTAGTGTTAGAAAATACTGAGATTGCTACTACACTAAGAGAAAAGTTAGAAAAGTGGCTTGAAGAAATGAAGGCAAATTACCCCTCTCCAGATCCAGAGTATCAGGTTGGAAAAGATAAGGAACGTGATTTAAAAATAAAAACAGAATTACTACCAAAACTTGAAAAAGAGCGATTGGAAATTTTACAACCTGATTGGCAACCAAATGAAACATGGTGGGGTAGTAAACTTACGGTAGATTAAGATATGGATGTAAATTATTTTTTCAGCCACAAGTTCAATTGCTGAAGAGTTTCTTTCCATAAGTTATCTTTCATTTTCTTTTTGAAGAAGCCAAAGTGTCCTATATATTTTTGTTGGTAATTTTTGGGGGCAACTTCTTTAATTTGTATCCCTTGATTACTATTAAGGTGTTTCCAAAATGTAGGTATTGATTTTTTATTAGAAATAGGATCATCAGATGTCCAAAATACCTGTATAGGGAAAGTGTAATTCTCGAAATTTCCTTTGGGAATACTTTTCCCCATAAAGTTTTTATCAAATAAATAGTTGGGTTTACTGCACCAATCACGCCATTCTAATGCTACATTTTTAGGAAGATCTTCCATAATGTTAAACCTTTTTGCATCTACATAACCCTTTAAAAAAATGCTAACTGGTGTAAATAAGTAGAAGAAAAACAAGGTAAGGAGCCGATATCCTAAAGGCATATACCATGGATAGCCCACTGAAACAGCAAAGCATATCATACCTTGAATGCCTGTGAGATCATGCATTAATCCTATTTGCTGTCCTCCAGCACTGTGAGCTAAAATAAAAAAAGGAAGATTCGGATACTTTTGTTGAAGGTAATATTTAACAGAAGGCATATCTTTCATTCCATAATCTGAAAAGCGATAGTTGCAATTTTTTAATGATGTTGGTGCTGAATCTCCACTTCCTCTGTAGTCCCATAAACAACAGATAAATCCGTTTTTGGCTAAAAATTTCAGAAACGACAAATAAAACTCCTTTTTGGCTCCAGTACCACAATTGAATTGTATAACGCCTTCAGGCATTTCTGGTACGAGCAAAATAGCTCCTAGCTCAACTTCATCGTTACATTTAATCCTTATATTCTTTTCGGTATATTCCATGTAGAAATATTTCTTTATGAATGTTTAAACTCTCTACGATAAAGCAAGGGACTTTGTCCAGTAATTTTTTGGAATGATCTAAAAAAATAAGAAGGATTATTAAAACCACATTCAAAACAAATACGCTGTACAGGAAAATCCGTCTCTATTAGAAGCCTACATGCATAACCAATTCGCATTTCATTAATAAATCGGGTAAAGTTTTTTCCAGTATGTTTTTTAAAAAAGCGGCAGAATGCTGAAATAGAAAGATTGAGCTTGGTAGCTAAGTAATCTATACTGATTTCATCTAAATAATTGGTTAAAGCATACTGGTAGACTTGCTCTATCTGTTCCATTTTATTTTCATTCCTTCTATTGCGGTAACCTAAGCTTGCCAATGTATACTTTTCATGGCTTTTACTTAAAGTTGAAAGTAATTGAAATAAAAGCAAAACACGCTCAAATCCAGAAACTTTAAGCATACGTTCCATCAATAAAATACCTTCTTGTAGCGTACCTCCTGTAAACCGAATACCTCTTCCCGAAAGTGCTAGTAAAGTTTGTATGTGTATCATTTCAGGCTGTTGAAAAAATGAATTCCCCCAAGCATCTTCTTTAAAATGAATAACAATAGCTCGTGTTCTCAAAGCTTCTTTCTTTTTAAAATAAGCAGCATCATTTCTCCAGCAATGTGGCAGATTTTTTCCTAACATAATCAATTCGCTATCATTAAACTCTTCCACATGGTCGCCAACAAAGCGTTTCCCGCTACCTTCTGTTAGTAAAGTTATTTCATACTCAGGGTGGTAATGCCAGGGAATACTAATGTAAGGGATAATATCTTCTTTCAAGCTGAATGAATACGTAGGAATTTGGTGTATTTTTTCTAAGACAGGTTGCATATAAATT
This sequence comes from Bacteroidota bacterium, assembly GCA_038748185.1. Lineage (GTDB taxonomy): Bacteria > Bacteroidota > Bacteroidia > Cytophagales > Flammeovirgaceae > Chondrinema. The sequence continues at coordinate 2,499 of JBCDJE010000272.1, read as the reverse complement.
ACACTTTGTGTACAAAATTGTCAAACTTTACTATCATTTAGTGAAATATAGTACATAAATATGTAAATAAGGTGCAGTTATAAATCAAAATGGTCTTGTAATTTTGAGAGAAACTGAAATTTCAAATATGAAGATGGTTAGACTGATTTTTTTATTGCTGCTGATTGCTTTCTCTCAAAATACTTTCGCGCAATTTTTTTCTTCTCAATGGAAATACATTCCTATAGACAACAATAGAGATAAATGGGGTGATTATGCTGAGCCCAAATGGCTTCGTTATTTTGGACTTGATATGAAGGACGTAAATGGTGATGGATACGCTGAAATCCTTGCAGGAAGACACGTTTATATCAATCCTGGAGAAAATATGGATGCCAACTGGAAAAAAACGGACTTAGGCATGAATGCCGATGGTATTTTTTTAGTAGATGTAGATGGAGATGAATTTGCCGATGTAATAGCACAAGCACTCCCTAGTGTTTATTGGTTTGAAGCTACAAACAAAGAACTTACTGAATGGAAATCTATAAAAATTGCAGAAGTTCCTGCAACCTCTCATGTTAACAGCCAAGGTTTTGAGAAAGCGCAGCTATTTACAGGTGGCAAAGAAGAATTATTGATAGCAGGCGATGGAGATATTTATGCCATTTCAATTCCCGAGAAAAATGCAGAAAAAGGTAATTGGGAAGTTCTAAAAGTAGGGGCAAACTCATCGGACGAAGGCATTGGTATAGGAGATATTGATGGTGACGGTCTAGCTGATATTGCTGCAGGAAGAAGAGCAGAAGGTGAATATGAGCCTACTATCTTAGTTTGGTGGAAAAACCCTGGTGGCAAATCAGCTGAATGGGAAAGTAGGGAAATAGGGAAATCAAATCATCCGATTGATAGAGTTGAAGTGGCTGATCTAAATGGAGATGGCAAAGCAGATATCATCATGGCAGAAGAAAGATATCCCGGTCTTGAACCTGATGGAAATCTATTTTGGTTTGAAAACCCTCAAAAAGAAGATGAAAAGTGGCAAAAGCACCGATTAGTTACTCAATATTCTATGAATAATTTAGATGTAAAAGATTTAGATGGAGACGGTGATCAAGATATTGTTACTTCTGAACATAAAGGACTCAACCTAGAACTACAAGCTTGGGAAAATGATGGTAAGGGCAATTTTAGTAAGCATATTCTAGATAAAGGTAAAGAAGCACATTTGGGAACTCAACTATTAGATATGGATAATGATGGAGATTTTGACTTAGTGAGTATTGGTTGGGATAAGTATGAGCATCTGCATTTATGGAGGAATGATGGCATGTCAAAAAGTGGGTTTAATTGGAAATATTTATCTACTACTAATAATGAGCTGCCTTTACCGGCTGCAGGGAATCAGCAAACAGCATCACTTGTTGCCGATGTTGATAAAGACGGTGATGCAGATATATTTATTACAGAGCGAACCAAAGCCCCGGCAGTAAGTTGGCTTCGCTATACAGACGGCAAATGGGAAAAGTACATTGTAGATAAAAATCCGCTACGAATAGAAGCAGGCTCAACTTATAGTGATATAGATGGAGATGGAGATTTAGATATTGTTTTTGCAGGTGAAGGAAGAAGTAATGAAGTTTGGTGGTGGGAGAACCCCTATCCAAATTATGATAAAGACAAAGGCTGGGTGAGAAGAACGATTAAAAAGAGTGGTAAGAACAAGCATCACGATCAACTATTTGGAGATTTTGATGGGGATGGAAAACAAGAATTAGCATTTTGGAATCAGCAAGCACAAACACTTTTTTTAGCAGAAATACCCAATGACCCTAAAAATGCAGAAGAGTGGGATTATTTTCCGGTGTATAGCTATAGTACCGATAGCGAAATGTATCCAACAGGCAAAGATGGTTACCCCGGATGGAAAGACATTCACGAACATGAAGGCTTGGCAAAAGCCGATATTGATGGAGATGGCTATGAAGATATTATTGGTGGTGGTAGATGGTTTAAATATTTAGGAGATCGAAAATTTCAGGAGAATATTATAGATGCAAGCTATGTTTTTACCCGTTCAGCTGTAGGAGATTTTATAGAAGGCGGTAGGCCTGAAGTATTGCTAGTAGTGGGTGATGGTGTCGCACCACTCATGATGTATGAATGGCAAAAAGGTACTTGGGTAAGCAAGCAGTTAACAGGGCTTATCGACAATGGGCATACCATACAAACAGGTGATTTTAATGGTGACGGACATTGGGATATTTTTAGCGCCGAAATGCGCTTTGGAGAAGGTAACCCCGATTCCAAAATCCAGATATTATTTGGTAATGGAAGGGGAGAATTTCAAGAACATATTGTAGCTACAGGTTATGGGGTACATGAAGGTAGAATGGCAGATCTTGATGGAGATGGAGCTTGGGACGTATTAGGGAAACCTTATACGTCCCAATCTCCATCTCCATCAAGATCTGCCGTTCTACAGGTTATGGGGTACATGAAGGTAGAATGGCAGATCTT